>JBGUEF010000211.1:0-6166 GCA_041821485.1 Deltaproteobacteria bacterium | reverse complement strand
GTGGTGGAGGATTCACCGGTCGGGCCGCAATAACAGGCTTTACTACTGGTCGAGCATCGGAGCGGGTTGCTGTCTGACCGATTGTCACTCACACGCCGACTCCGCCCCATGCCGCGTTCCCCCGTGCCCCGGTTCGATCGCGAGCACGTGCGTCGCGTGCCGTTCTCCGGTGATGTAGCTGTCTTAGTTGTCCGACTGTTGCCGCATCAGCTCCGCCTGGTGACTACTGCGTAGTGATGTGAACAGGCCCGCGAGATCGCCCTGCAAGACCTGGTCGAGGTTGTGGAGCGTGAGTTGGATGCGGTGGTCGGTGATTCGGTTTTGCGGGTAGTTGTAGGTGCGGATCTTCTCGGAGCGCTCGCCACTGCCCACCATGCTGCGGCGTTCCGAGCTGATCGCGTTGGTCTGCGCCTCGCGCTCGATGTCCAGCAGCTTGGCCGACAGGATTTGCAGCGCCTTGGCCTTGTTCTGGTGCTGTGATCGCTGCTGCTCGGAGCGGACCATGATGCCGCTCGGGATGTGTTTGATCTGCACGGCGGATAGCGTGCGGTTCACGTGCTGGCCTCCGGGGCCGCCTGCGGCAGTCGCGGAGATCTCGAGGTCCTTCGGGTCGATGTGAACCTCGTCGACGTCATCGACCTCGGGAAGGACCGCGACGGTGGCGGTCGAGGTGTGGATGCGTCCTTGCGACTCGGTCGCGGGAATCCGCTGCACCCGGTGCACGCCGCCCTCAAACCGAAGCTTCGAATACACGTTGTCGCCCGAGATCGCGGCGATCACTTCCTTGAGACCGCCGGCAGAGGCTTCACTCAACGACATGACCTCGACCTTCCAACCTTGGGTTTCCGCGAAGCGCGAATACATCCGGAAGAGGTCGGCGGCGAACAGGGCCGCCTCCTCTCCGCCGGTGCCGCTGCGAATCTCGAGGATGGTGTCGCGCTCGTCGTTGGGATCCGTCGGCAAGAGCAAGAGGTTGATCGAGGCTTCGAGCCGCTCACGCTCTTCGTCGAGCGCAGGGATCTCCTCGGCCGCCAGCTCGCGAAGATCCGGGTCGGAAAGCGCTTCCTTGTGCCCTGCCAAGTCCTCTACGACCTGCCCGTAACGCGCATAAGTCTCGACCAATTGCTGCAGCTCGGCGCGCTCCTTGGTCAGCCCGGTGTACCGCTTGGCGTCGGACACTACGTTGGGCTGGCAGAGCAGCTCTTCGATCTCTCGGTAGCGAGCCGACAACGACTCGAGCTTGTCGGTGGGAAGCATGTCTAGGCAGCGCGGGAGGCGCTCAGGGAACCATTCTCGCTCAATACTTCTCTGAAGCGGGCGAAACTCGCAAAGACAATCGGCTCGTCCCCATGCGGCTCCTCGTTTTGAATGCGGTCGCGCCAGGCGGCGGTCTCCATCGCGGCGATGGCGATCTCGACTTGGTCGTCATCCGGCTCCCGGGTCGTGATCTTCTGAAAGAGAAACCCAGGATAGAGCACGACGCGCCGCCAACCCGTCGTGCAAAACCGCGCGCTGAGCCTCTGAAACTCGTAGGAAATGGCAGCAATGATCGGTAGAAGCCCGATGCGGATCACCAGCAGCGCGGCCTGGCCCAACCAGCCTTCGACGTCGGGCATGAGTAGCGGCGCCGCAAGAGAACCGAGGATGATCGAGACCACGATGACGACGACTAGAAACGTCGTTCCGCATCGTGGGTGGAGCGTGGTTTGCGCCTGCACGTTCGCGATGGTCAGCGGCAGTTTCTTTTCATACGCGTGGATCGTTTTGTGCTCGGCCCCGTGGTATTGGAACAGACGCCGCACATCGGGGATCCGGCTGATCGCGAACAGGTAGCCGACGAAAATCAACAACTTGAAGCCGCCGATGAGAACGTGAAACGCAGTGTCGGTGAGGCCCAGGTCCCAGCCTGCCCCCTTGGCGGTCAGGCTCGCGAGAAGCTGCGGCAGCGCGACGAAGAGTCCAAGCGCGAGCACGGTCGAAATGATCACGGCCAGCCGCCCGGAGCCCTCGTCTTGCGCGAGCTCTTCCTCGGTCATCTGTTGCTCCGCCGAGAACTGAAGCGCCGAAAAGCCCATGGTCATCGATTCAACCAACATGGCCACACCGCGAAACCCGGGGAGCTTCCAGAGCTTCTTCGACCAGGTCGAGCGGTACGGCCCTTCACGGAGCGCAATCGTACCGTCCGGACGCCGAACGGCCACGGTCAGACACGCCGGCGCGCGCATCATCACGCCCTCGATGACCGCCTGTCCACCGATGTACGGTTGGGCCATCGTGGCCAATATGGCGCCCTTGCGGGGCAAGGCGACCTAGTTGTCGGCGGACGCGTCGGGCGTCGCCTCGGCCGTCTTGCCCTTGCCCGTCTTCGCGTACTTCTTGCGGAAGCGCTCGACGCGACCCGCGGTGTCCACCAGCTTCTGCTTGCCCGTGTAGAACGGGTGGCATTCCGAACAGATGTCCACCTGGTCGATGCTCTTGGTCGAGCGCACCTGATGCGAGGCGCCGCAAGCGCAGTGCACGGTAATCGTGTTGTATTCAGGATGGATGTCGGGTTTCATTGCTGTCGTGCTCCGTCGCTGAGCGAGGCCGCCGTATGTAGCCTAGGAGACCTCAGTCGGCAAATCATCGGGCCGGGCGGTCCCGAGCGCAAGGTCATCCCCCGAATAGTCACATAATATCATCCAATTAGCGGCTTCGTGTAGACTGCCTAGCGGTGACGATGAAATCGAAGGGACCCGGCTGGTTCGTCCTCGCCGCGTCAATCGTGGTCGCGACGATTATCCTGCCCGGATGCGCGGCCCCGAAACCCCAGGCTGAGCCGAAGGCCGAGAAGACCCCGCAGCCTCCAAAGCCGCCCTCTCAGGCAAAGGTCGCTCCAAAGCTCGTGGTCCTGATCGTCCTGGACCAACTGGGCTCCTGGGTGCTCGATCAGCAGTTGCCTCTGCTTCCGAGTGGCAGCGCCATCCGCCGCGCCTACGAAGACGGGGCGTCCCTCACGGCGGAGTTCCCGTACGCCGCGACTCAGACGGCGCCCGGGCATGCATCGCTCACTACCGGGGTCACACCTGCAGTGCATGGGATCGTCGCGAACGCAGTTTACCTTCCTGAGCGTGGAGCGCGGAAGACGGTGGACGATGGGAAGCATGAGGTGCTCGGCAACCCGGATCGCTACGTGAGTCCCAGCCAGCTTCGCGCCGAAACTGTCGCCGACGTGTTGCACCGTGAGAGCAACGCGGAGGCACGGATCGTGGGCCTGTCGATGAAGGCCCGCTCGGCGGTGCTCCCTGTGGGACAGAAGGCCGACGTGGCTGTCTTCTACGATTCGGTGACTCGCGCCATGACCACGTCGACGTATTACTCTCCCAATCGCAGACTGCCGGACTGGCTTCGCAGCTTCAGAAAGGCCAATCCGGTCGAGCCGCTCCTGCAAACTTGGGAACCCGCCGAACCCGAGTGGTTGCAGAAGCATCTCGGTCCGGACGCGTCGCCCGGGGAGATGTACCCAACCTTCCCCCACGACCCGCGCGAAGCGCCCGACCCATGGTACGCGTTCTCGGGGACGCCGGAGTCGAGCGAGTACTTGATGGCCGCGGCTTACGCAGTCGTGAAAGGGGAGAAAATGGGCATGGATGATGTGCCGGACTTCCTGGCGTTGAGCGTGTCCGGCACCGACATCGTTGGACACGTCTGGGGTGCGCGTTCCTGGGAGTACGCCGACAATCTGCGTCGCATCGATCGGGCGCTCACCCACTTCGTGAAGCTCCTCCAGGCGCGTGGCCCAGTCGCGTTCGTGCTCACCGCAGATCACGGAGTCGCCGAGTTGCCGGAGCGCGCTCGGGCGGAAGGCCGGACCGGGGGCCGCCTATCCGGCGCGTTCCTGACTGCGTCCGCTGAGCGCGCTGCCGACGAGACGCTGGGCGAAGGCGATTGGATCGCGGGGTATGTCCCGCCGCTGTTCACTTACACGCCCACCGGGAAAGCGCGCCACGAGGAGCTGACCAAGGTGCTCCGCAAGGTCCTCCCGAGCGTGAAGGGCGTGAAGGCCGTCTACGATGCTCGGGTGCCCGGCAAGTTGCGCGAGAGCCGCGACGACGTCGCCCGTCTCGTTGGAGCGAGCCTTCCGGACGACCCTCCCGGCGATCTCTATCTCGTGACCGAGCCCGGCTGGTTTGACGCGCTCTCCGAACAAGGCGGAACCAACCACGGAACGCCATGGGACTACGACCGCCGCGTTCCTGTCCTGATGTGGGGCACGGCGATCGAGCGCAGGACGAGCCAGGACGTGCACGATGTGCTGCGTGTCGCAACGACGCTCGCGGCCTTGCTGAACGTGCCCGCTCCTGCCGGAGCTCCGAAGAACCCATTGCCGGGTGTCATGCGGCTGCCCGATTGAGTATGCTCCCGGCATGAAGCTCGGAATCGCACTCGGGAAGGTCGGCGCGCTGGCCATATGGGTGTGGGGCGCCCTTTCGTTCCTCATGCCGACGACGGTGCCAGAACCGGGGATCGGCCAGATGGTGTTCTTGGGTCTGCTGGCGGTGCACGCAGGTGAAGCCTTCGTGTTCGCCAAGGGCCTGGCCGCCGAGGACGGAGCGTCGGTGGGCAGTCACGTCGGCAAGCTAATGGTTTTCGGCTATCTCCACGTCATGGGCGTCCGGTACGGCTGAGGTTTGCGGCGCCGACGTGATGGGCAATAACTGAGCAATGGGTCAGAAGCGAATCCACCTCGTCGTCCGCGGCCGCGTGCAGGGCGTGTACTTCCGGGCCACCGCGCAGCGCGAGGCCCGGCAGCATGGCCTCAGCGGCTGGGTGAAAAACCGCCCGGACGGCTCGGTGGAAATCGTGGCCGAAGGCGAAGAAGACGACGTGAAAGACTTCCTCGCCTGGTCGCACAACGGCCCGTCTACCGCGCGGGTCGATGCCGTCGACGTCCGCTGGCGAAGCTACACCGGCGAGTACACCGACTTCAGAATCACCCGCTGAGGCTCTCCGCGTTCAGGCGGGGTTGGCGGAGCGCCCGCCGAGTGCGGTCGGAGCCGTCGAAGTCGGGGCCACGCTCTTGGGCCGGTAAATGATGCCCTCAGGCACATCTTCGTAGTCTACGTTCGGGCTCCGATAGGTCCCCACGAAGCGATCCCAGAAGGTGGTGTACTGACCCAAGTTGAAATCGCTGTACCAGTGGTGGAGCGTGTGGTGGTCAGTGTAGTTGAGCCAGGGCCAGCGAAAGAAGCTCACGCGATCGTGAATGCTGACGGCCCAGAGGGTGACGAAGAGCACCGAGATGACGTAGATCACGGCATGGACCGGAAAGAAGAATGCCGCGATGTGGTGCGGAACCGCCTGTAGGAACGAGTCCATCGGGTTGAAGGAGAGCGAGGAATACGGCGTGGGCACCACGTACTTGTGATGACGCTCGTGCACGTACTTCCACAGCCAGGGCACGCGGTGAAACGCGTAGTGCGTCCAGTAGATGAGCGTCTCGGTGAAGATCAGGAGCACGACGACCTGGCCGAACATCCATCCCCAACCGTGCTCGCTCACATCGTAGTACATCTTGGAGTAGTCATTCGCGATCAGCAGGTGGATCGGAAGCATCAAGACCCCGTTGCCAACGATGCCGATCACCACCCACTTGATCGCCGACTTCATCTCTTTGGGATCGAGCTCGTAGTCGGGGTGGAAGTGTGCTCGGAACTTCTTGAAGTAGAGGTAGTACGCGATGGATGCGATCAGAAAGAAGTACAGCATCCCGCCGCCGGCGAAGACGAGAAACATCACGCCGGGGGTGTCCGGCAGGCCTAGCAATTTAGCGATCACAGTGGCGTTAATATCGGCTTTGCTCGTCTTGTAAAGAGACTGACGAGCGACAGGAAGGCCCAAATGTGCGGGGAAAAGCGGGCTTTTTTGTGAAAAAGGGCTCTGCCTGAACCATTCGCCCGAGCCAGGTTACCGTTCAACCCCCGCTGGCTACCGTTCAGCCGGTTTTTCGGCCCATCGCGATGGATGGGCCTACATTTCCCGGCGAGAAGGGGGTCTCGCCCCCTCGAGTAGGAGAGTAGCTTTGGTCGAGAACAACCGATTCCCGGGCATGCCCGTTGGCTGGTACACAGTCGCGACCTCTGGAGAGGTCCGTGCGGGCCAGGTCCTGCCAGTGAAGTACTTCGGC
>JBGUEF010000210.1:0-6192 GCA_041821485.1 Deltaproteobacteria bacterium | reverse complement strand
CCGGAGAGGGCCTCTTTGATTCGTTCTGGCTCGTGCCCCGTGATGACGATCACGCGCTGCGCGTGGCTCTGCTGAAGAGCGTCGACCACACGCGCTACCATCGGGGTCCCGTCGACTGGGATCGTGAGTTTGTTTGCGTCACCCATTCGCCGCGATTCACCTGCGGCGAGGACCAGAGCGGCGATGCGCTCGTCAGATCGGCCGGAACTGGCGATGTTTCGGGGCATGGGGCGTCGTGCCGGGCCGAGCTTCCTCAGCGAGGCCTACTCGTGCTGCTTCTCGAACGCCGCCTTCTGCTCCGGCGTCGCTTCGGTCTGGTACTTCTCTTTCCACTCGCCGTAGGGCATCCCGTAGATGATCTCCCGGGCGCCTTCCTTGTCGAGGGCCAGCCCCTTGGCTTCGGCCGCCTCTTGATACCAGCGCGACAGGCAGTTTCGGCAGAAGCCGGCGAGATCCATGATGGCGATGTTCTGGACGTCCGTCCGCTCGCGCAGATGCTCCACTAGTTGCCGGAAGGCCGCCGACTCGATCTCCATCCGGGTCTGCTCGTCTATGTCCATCTCGAAGAACTCCTTGGTTGGCGAAATCTAGGGCGTTAAGGGTCACTTGCAAAGCTGCGATTCGATGGGCCGATACCCCTACCGATTCTCGCGCAGGAGCACTACAGTCTGCCCTTACGGGTATGGCGCGATGAGCATCGATTCTCTCGACGAGATCACGGAGACGCTTCGTGGCGAGGATTACGTTTCCGATGACGCGGTTTCGATGAGCCTGTTCCTCGCGCTCAAGATGGGGCGTCCGTTGTTCCTCGAGGGTGCCCCCGGGGTGGGCAAAACCGAAATCGCGCGCGTGCTCAGTCACGCATTCGATACCGAGCTCATTCGTCTCCAGTGCTACGAAGGGCTCGACATCCACCATGCGCTTTACGAATGGAACTACCCGCGCCAGCTCTTGCAGTTGCAGGCTGGTCAAAAAGAGGACCTGGACGCCATCTACTCGGACGAGTACCTGCTGAAACGGCCTCTGCTCCAGGCCATCGATCCGAAGCGCACGAGCGCTGCGGTGTTGCTCATCGACGAAATCGATCGAGCCGATGAGGAGTTCGAAAGCTTCCTGCTCGAGCTTCTCAGCGACTTCCAAGTGACGATCCCAGAGCTCGGCAGCGTGAAGGCGACCCATCGGCCGATCGTCATCCTCACCTCGAACCGGACGCGCGAGATCCACGACGCCCTCAAGCGCAGATGCATCTACTGCTGGATCGACTACCCGAGCCTCGAGAAAGAGTTGGCGATCGTCTCGATGAAGGTTCCAGGCCTCTCTCAGCACGTGCGCACGCAAGTCGTGAACTTCGTTCAGAAACTGCGGCAGGAAGACCTTCTCAAGCCGCCGGGCGTTGCCGAGACCCTCGATTGGGCAGAGGCTCTGGTACACCTCGGCATTGCCGAGCTCGACGCGGAGACCGTCCGGCAGACGCTCGGCGTGGTGTTGAAGAACCAGGAAGACATCTCCATCGTCGAGCGACTCCTCGACGATCAAGCCTGGGCCGCGCAGGCGGGGTAGCCAATGTCTCGGTCGCCTCTGCCACAGGATGAAACCGGTGCCCCTTCGATGGAGTCGCGACTGGTGGAGTTCGTTCAGCGGCTCCGGCTGCTCGGCCTTCCCATCGGCGTGGACCAGGCCGTCAGCTTCGCGGAATCGTTCGCGTGGATTCAGCCACTCAGTCGCAGCGAGGTGTACCACGCCGCGCGCGCCACCTTGGTCAATCGCAAGGAGTACCTGGACCTCTTCGACCGGGCCTTCGTCGAGTTCTGGGAGCCTCGACGCGCCAGTCCGCGCCCACAGAAGACGCCGCAGGCACCTCGACACAGGCCCGAAGAGTTTCAGCGACCGAGCCTCGTATCGTTCATGGCCGAGAAAGCCAGGCGGCAGAGCAAGGAGATCGAAGTCATCGATCGCACCAAGACTGCCACTGAGGTCGAATGGCTGCAGCGCAAAGACTTCGCGAAGCTGACCGACGACGAGCTCATCGCCCTCCGGCAGTCCATGGCCGGCCTCCGCTGGGATTTCAGCCAGCGCCTCAGCCACCGTCTGATCAAGAGCCGCCGTGGTCGCACCTTGGATCACCGCGAAACCTTGCGAAGGGCCGCCAAGTTGGGCGGCGTCGTGGTCGAGCTTCGGCACAGGGAGCGCAAAGACAAAACGCGCCCTCTGGTGCTCATCGCGGACGTCAGCGGCTCGATGGAGCTCTACAGCCGAATCGTCCTGCAGTTCTTTCACGGCTTGAGTCAGCAGCTCGACCGGACGGAGGCCTTTGTTTTCGGCACTCGACTCACCCGCGTCACGGATGCCTTTCGGCTTCGAAACGTCGATGTCGCACTCGATGCCGTGTCGCGGGAGGTGTTCGACTTCGCCGGAGGCACTCGCATTGCGGAGAGCTTGCACACGTTTCGCAAACGATGGGGTTCCAAGGTGCTTCGGCGCGGTGCGGTGGTGATCGTCATCTCCGATGGTTGCGAGACGGGAGATGCCGAACAATTAGGGCGAGAGGTGGAGGCCCTTCGACGCAGCTGCTACCGGCTGATTTGGCTCAACCCGCGTCTAGGGCAACGCCGTTACGAGCCGCGAGTACGGGGCATGGCTGCGGTCCTGCCGCATGTCGACGACTTCTTGCCCATCCACAACTTCGAGTCACTCCGGCAGCTCAGAGATCATCTGGCCCGGTTACCCAAGCGAAAGGGAGGTCCGAGTGAAGCTAGCAGGAGACTATAAATTCGAGGCGCCGGTGGCCGAGGTCTGGAAGGCCTTGCTCGATCCTGTCGTGCTCGCGGCGGTCATGCCGGGCTGCGAAAAGCTAGAGCTCGTGGACGGGGCTTACGTCGGCGAGCTCAATATCAAAGTCGGACCGGTTCAGGGGAAGTTCCAGGGCAAGGTCATCCTCTCGGACGTCGAGGACGAGAAGGGCTACACGATGACGGTCGATGGGCGCGGCCAACCTGGATTCGTCAAGGCCAAGGCGGCGGTCAAACTCACCCCCGCGGGCGAGGAAACCACGATGGAATACGATGCAGACGCCCAAGTTGGTGGTCGTATCGCGAGTGTCGGGCAGCGCCTGATCGATTCCTCCGCCAAAGCCATCATTAAGGAGAGCCTCGAAGGCTTGAACTCCAACGTCAAAGCGCGTGCCAACGTGGCTGAAGGCGAAGAGGCAGAGGTCATCCAGGCAAGCCAGTCCGAATTCGCGACCAGGGTGGCGAAGGAAGTGGCCAAGGACTTGATTCCCCCTCCGGTGCGCACCGCGCTCATCGTATTGGCACTAGTCGGGATTGGCGCGCTGATATACGTTCTGATCCGTTGACCGACCACGCCATCAAGGGAGAAGGCCTGTGATACCAGGAGCGTTTGATTACCACTCGCCACGTTCGTTGGATGAAGCGCTTTCGCTGCTCCAACAGCACGCGGGTGACGCAAAGATTCTCGCCGGCGGTCAGAGCCTCATCCCCGCGATGCGGTTCCGGCTGGCCATGCCGTCGATCTTGATCGACATCAATCGGCTGGATGATCTTCGTTACGTCGAAGAGAGAGGCGATCACCTCGCCATCGGTGCGATGACACTGGAGCACTCGCTCGAAGACGCTGCCGTCGTCCGGAGCTCCTATCCGCTGCTCCATGATACCGCCGTCGTCATTGCCGACCCGCTCGTCCGGAACATGGCTACGGTCGGCGGCAACATCGCGCACGCCGATCCAGCCAACGACCACCCGGCCACGATGCTGGCGTACAACGCCACGGTGGTCGTAAAGGGGCCAAAGGGCGAGCGAACGATCGCTATCGATGACTTCTTCACGGGCCTGTTCGAGAATGCAATGGGCGAGGACGAGATCCTGACCGAGATTCGGATTCCAAAACCGGGCGCCAATAGCGGCGGTGCGTACACGAAGTTCGAGCGAAAGGTCGGTGACTACGCCATTTCGGCCGCTGCGGTTCAGCTGCGGCTCGATGGAGAAACCGTTGCGGCTGCTCGAATCGGTCTGACCAACGTGAGCGCCGTGCCGATGAGGGCGAAGGGGGCTGAGGCCGAGCTGGTTGGCAAGTCGATCAGCGATGCCGTGATCGAAGCCGCGGGTAAGGCGGCGGCGGCCGAGTGCGATCCATCGCCCGACCTTCGTGGCGGGGTCGATTACAAGCGGGACATCACCAGGGTGATGGTGAAGCGCTCGATTCGGCAGGCTGTTGCGCGAGCCAAGGGAGGCAAGTGATGAGTGAGCACGAAGTAACTCTGACCATCAACGGTGAGAGCGTGACCCGCTCGGTGGAGGCCCGCACACTGCTGGTGCACTTCATCCGGGAGGACTTGTCGCTCACGGGAACGCACATCGGCTGTGACACGACGAGCTGCGGGGCCTGCACGGTGCTGGTCGGCGGGAAGCCGGTGAAGAGCTGCACGATGTTTGCGGTTCAAGCCGACGGCGCCGAGATCGAGACCATCGAGAGCGTGGCAGTCGGCGGTGTGCTTCATCCACTTCAGGAGGGGTTCTGGGAAAAGCATGGTCTTCAGTGTGGGTATTGCACTCCAGGGATGATCATGACTGCCAAGAACTTCTTGGTGAATAACCCGAATCCCACCGAGGACGAGATTCGCCGCGGAATCTCGGGAAACCTTTGCCGATGCACCGGCTACAACAAGATCGTCGAAGCGATTCAGTACGCAGCCGAGAAAATTCAAGCCGACGCGGGAGGTGAGTGATGGCTCAGCTCGACGATCGCACGGAACACCATAGCGAGCTTGCCGACGGCGTGTCCGCCCAGGTGCCGACCACAGACGAAGTTCAGATCAAGACCCCAGAGAACATCGGCGGCATGGGCCATCGCAAGAAGCGCAAAGAAGACCCGCGCTTCCTGCAGGGCAAGGGCAACTACGTCGATGACGTGAAGCTGCCCGGCATGCTCTACATGGACATCGTTCGGAGTCCCTACGCGCACGCCAAGATCAACAAAATCGACGCCAGCGCGGCACTCGAAATGGATGGGGTCCTTGCGGTCATCACCGGTGAAGACCTCAAGGCGGCCGGCGATCTCCACTGGATGCCCACCTTGATGTCGGACACGCAAATGGTCTTGCCGATCGACAAGGTCGTCTACTACGCACAGGAAGTCTGCGCGGTCATCGCCACCAGTCGCTACATTGCGGCCGACGCGATTGAGCAGGTTTTCGTCGATTACGAGCCGCTCGACGCAGTCGTCGACCCCTTCGAGGCGATGAAGGACAAGGTCATCGTTCGCGACGACAAAGAAAAAAAGACCAACCACATCTGGCACTGGGAAGCGGGCGACAAGGCGGCCACCGATGCCGTGTTCAACGACGCTGGCACGGTCGTCAAAGAGAAGTTCTACATTCCACGCATCCACGTCGCGTCGATCGAGACCTGCGGCATGGTCGCGAACTACGACAAGGTTCGCGAGCACATGCAGATCTACATGACGTCCCAAGCGCCGCACGCGCACAGGACTGTCTTCGCGCTCGTGAGTGGGATCCCCGAGCACAAGATTCAAATCATCTCGCCCGACATTGGCGGAGGGTTCGGCGGCAAGGTGCCGGTTTACCCGGGGTACGTGATTTGCGCCGTGGCGAGCTTGGTGACCGGAAAGCCGGTGAAGTGGATCGAGGATCGCAGTGAGAACCTGCAGGCCGACAGCTTCGCGCGCGACTACCACATCGAAGCTGAAATGGCGGCCGACAAGGACGGCAAGATCACGGGCCTGCGCGTGAAGACGCTGTCGGACTGCGGCGCGGCCGATGCGGCGGCGAACCCTTCGAAGTTCCCGGCGGGTCTCTACAGCATTTGCACGGGCTCCTACGACATGAAGGCCGCGCACGTCGAGGTCGATGGCGTCTACACGACGAAGCCACCGGGCGGCGTCGCTTACCGATGCTCGTTCCGTGTGACGGAGGCGGTGCATATGGTCGAGCGCATGACCGACATCATGGCGCACCAGCTCGGCGAAGACCCTGCCGACTACCGCCTCAGGAACTTCATTCGCCCAGATCAATTCCCATACACGTCGCCGACCGGCTGGGAGTACGACAGCGGAAACTATGAAGCGGCGCTGAACAAGGCGATGGACATGCTCGACTATCGGGCGCTTCGCAAAGAACAAGCCGAGAAGCGTGCGAAGGGCGAGCTGATGGGCATC
>JBGUEF010000209.1:0-6202 GCA_041821485.1 Deltaproteobacteria bacterium | reverse complement strand
GGCGTAGCCCGAGGACACCATCGACCAGCCCTCGTACTTGGCGTCGCCCAGCTGCGCCATCGGGTGCTCCCAGCGCTTCGGCCCGGGCTCCACGCCCGAGTGCTTGCCGAAGAAGTTCTCCTCCTCAGCGGTGGCCAGCCCCGTGTGGCTGTCGGTGGAGCCGATCATGCCGAACTTGTAGGGGTTGGTGCCGAGCTTCGCCTCAATCGCCAAACCACGCTTGAGCGCCTCGCGCGCGTACTCACCGGGAAGCATGTCGTTGGTTTTGGCCTCGGACACATCGAGGTTTCCGATGGCCCAGGTCTCGTAGTCCGCGAACTCGTCGTCCGGTGAGAGAAACGGATGAGTTTCACCGTCACCCTTGATCTGCGTGGCCTCGTACAGTGGCTCCCATCGCGCACGCTCCTGCACGTAGGTTTGGTCGAGTCGCTTGCCGTCGTACTGTGCTGTGAGCGGAAACATGATTCCGTTGGCGAGGTTTCCGTTGTGGGCAATCGCTAGGACGTCTCCGCCCGTCCTCTTCTCGTACTCGGTCAGCCATTTCCAGAGGTCGCGCGGGTTGGTGCTGCCCCCTGGCGGAATCGTCGTGAAGGGCACCATCTGGCCGGCCTTGCTGGCGCCGTCGCGGTAGATGACGACGCGATGCATGTTGTTGCCGGTGACGAGTGAGGTCCACTCGTACCCGATGAACGCCGTGTACTTGCCGGGGTCGTTGAAGCGCTGCGCGGCATCCACCGTCTTGGCCCAGGCGCTCTTGTAGGGGGCGGAGTCGGGCTTGTAGACCAGCGCGGGGGGGAACTTGCCCTGCGAGAACAATCCGATGAGTTCGAGCGCGACGCCGACACCCTCGCCGGCCTTGATGCGCTCGTACCAGTCACGTCCCTTCGGGTCCGAGATGATGTTTTGCTGACCCGCGAGGAGGTCAGGAAAGAAGCCCATGTTGTCCGAGTGGTCGGCAATCACCAGGAAATCGAGCGGGCGGGACAATCGCGCCGGCGTCCCATTGGTCGAGACGACTTCGTCCCCGCGAGCGAAACGATACCCTTCGTCGAGGCCGAGCCGGTTTCCAAACGCGCCGGCGTCCATCGAGAGGTCGGTGTGCAGATGCGTGTCGCCAAAGAACGGCCGGCTCGGAAAGCCACGCCCGGCGTAGGGCGAGTACGACTGGCCCGTGTAGGACTTCGACAGCACCGCCTCGGCATCCTTGGGCGGCGGCACCTGGGCGAGCACGCTTGCCACTGTGGCCAGAGCGCAAGCGAGCAAGGCGCCGAATGAAACACGCTTCATGACTTCCCTCATGCACGGGAGTATGTCTCACGCCGTCTTGGCGGCCAAGAGATACAGTTAGAACCCTAGGCGCTACCATGCGATCAGTACCTCCGGCATCCATTGCAGCGGTCGAAGCCGCACCGAGTGAATTCGCCAACTTGTTGGAACGCGTTGCGGCCGCTACCGGAGCGTCTCGACGCCGGTCTGGGTCGCGCCTTTTTCCCGGTGCTCACGGGTGCTCGTTGGTTGATGGAATGGCCCTCGGTGAGCCGTCCGAAGGTCTGGCGTGCTCGTCAAACAGCGAAGTCAGATCTCGGAGGCTCGATTGGCTCACTTCGACGAACCCTCGCCTTGGTCGGTCGAGGTCGATGACCAGAAAGATGACGAGCACGATCAGGGTCGAGAAAGACAGGATCGCAACAATCGGCCGCGAGCTCGAAAGACCACCTGCATAGCCCAAGACACCCTCAGCCATGATGGTGATAGCGAACAACAAGTAGAGCACGAACTCGGGGATGTGCTTTTCTAGAGCAACGGCCCTGACACCGTATTGGTCAATCGTCTCATTCAGTGCCTGGACGAACAGGCCCGTCCTGGTAGGGGAGGGATCGAGTTCGGCCGCTCGAACTCCCTGTGACCAGAGAGCCTGCTGTATCTGTTTTACGGTCGAGTCGGCGGCGTTCAGCACATTGGGATGCGTTAGGTCTATGCGACCCATCTCGATCCGAAGCTCGATGTACTCGCGGAAAAGCGCTTCCGCGGCTGGGCTCGTATCCCCGGGGAGCAAACGGGTTCGTAGATACGCGGTACCGATTGCATTGGCTTCCTGAAGTACCGCTTCGCTGCGGTCATCGAATCGTTGCAGCGCCATAGTGAACGTGAAGCCAAGCAGCAGAGCCAATAGACCGAGCATAGACGCCACGGTCGCATTCGTTTGCGACGTTTGGCCCTCGCTGCGATCCACATCGCGGCGCGACCCCAGGCGGTGGCCGATCGCGTTTGCGACGAGCAACGCGATGAATAGCAAGATGGCAATCCAGTAGGTCGGTAGATCGTACAAGGGCTCCTCCTAGTCTCTCCCTGACCTGTTTGGGGTCTGGAATCCAACGCTACCCATGGCGGCCTCCGCCCGGAAACGGGGCATGACGAGGGGACTCCGATCGACGTCTCATCCCAGTATTCGCTGGTGGGCCATCCTGGACTCGAACCAGGAGCCAATGGATTAAGAACGCAGCGACTTGCGTTGAGTAAGGCCCTTTTCCTAGCGATTATTGGTAGCTCGTCTCGCCCGATTGTGGCCACCGCGGGCCATTCCGGTCCCCGTGACCGCTACGATAGAGCTTCGCTCCTCGCAAAGATCCGTGAGGCACTCGACGCGAAAGCAGTCACCCCGGAAGATGCAGCGAACCTAGTGGCCCTCATCGAAGGAACTCTGGCAAGCCGACATAAGACCTAGCACCGCGAAATTCGGCTCTCAGCCTGAGCCCGATGGGCTAAGAAAGTACCGCGCAATGCGGTTCTCAGAGTGGGCCCAATGTACTAAGAGAGCGCAATACGCAGGCCCCCCAACGTCAGAAGCGAGACCAGAAGCGGCAGATCGGTTTCGAGGCGTCGTGCGATGGCGGGTCGGTGGCGAGGAGCTCGAGCCTGAAAGGACAATCATGCGGATAGCAAAACAAGATGTACCCATTAAGATCGATGCACCCGGAGCCGTCGCTAGGCAGCAAACGGAGTTCGGTGATGCCAGTGGCTTCGGCAAGATGAGCGGCGAGTATTTCTCCCTCGGAGCTGGCGCCGATCTGGCTCCGCTGCTCAGTGGCCTGGAGGGCGACCTGTGTCAGTGCCCGCACTGGGGTTATGTGATGCAAGGGGCGATGACCGTCACCTACGGTAACGGCGAGGCCGAAAAGGTCGCGGCGGGCGATCTCTTCTACTGGCCGCCTGGACACACCGTGTTGGCAGTCGAAGACACCGAAATGGTGCTGTTCAGCCCTCAAAATGAGCACACGCACGTCCTCGATCACGTCCTCGAGAAGCTCACCGGACGGACTTGATACCGCAACCTGAGTGCGGCAGGGTTCAGGCGCTCCCGCACGCGTCCCGTCAGGACTTCGGGCTCATTCACGGAGGATCGAATTGCCCATGCAGTCGCCAGTCGGAGCATAGGAAAAACGAACGCCCTGTCTGCGCTGTGAGTCACGCGACATAACGAACTAGTACCGCGCAATTGGGCACTCACCATGAGCCCGACGGGCTAAGAGAGCTAGCAACGAGAAAACGAGGATCCATCGAAGGAATCGAAGTTCGTGCGGGATAGAAACCGTGTTCATGGGCTGCAAAGCTTGTACCCGAAACGGGCCGAACTTACTATCCAGTCATCGGAACGTCGGAGCTCACAAAGGAACAGGAGAAGACGCTCGCGACGCCTCGCATGAGGTACGGGCTTCTCTCGCGCATGCTCTTTGTCGGCATGGATTTGTTCTACGGGCGCAAGCGAACGCTCTCCAAGTTCAAGGTACTCGAGGTCATCGCTCGCGTGCCCTACCAATCCTGGGAACACGTGTCCTACATCGCCATGACGCACAAGTACCGAGAGCCTGACTTCGCGCGGCGGATCTTTGATTTCATTTCCGAGGCGCGACACCAGCAGGACAACGAGCAGTGGCATCTGCTGATCCTCGAAGAGTTAGTCCATCGCAAGGGCGTCCGGGAGGGCTTCGTGCGCTACCGCCTCCTTCCCCAGCTCATCGCCTTCTTCTACTACCACGTCAGCTGGCTTCTCTTCGTGATCCGGCCTCGGCTGAGCTACGAGCTGAACGCTCACTTCGAAGATCATGCCGAACACGAGTACATGGAGTTTGTGCGCGAGAATCCAGAACTGGAGGCGACCCCCTTCTCGAGCGCTTTCGAGCGAGATTACGGCTCGTTCGAAAGTGAGGCGGACTTGTTCCGGCGCATCGGTCTCGATGAACGCCAGCACAAGGAAGAGAGCGTCACTCGTATGGAGCAGCCACGCTTCAACTAAGACTCATTCCGCAATGATGACTGGCACGCCCGGCGTGCAGGCGCCGATCGAGAAATGTGGTTAGACCGCCGGCTTCACCGCGACCACTCGGTGACCGGCGGCGCCCCGCGGTTCATCGCGCATCACACCACCAGACTGAGCTGACCGAGCGCCGCGGAATCGTGGATGGAAATCGTCGTGTATGCTCGCGACGGGCGGCGCGGCTTGCGGATCGGCACTCCGCCCGAGCAGGATGAGAAGAACGAGGGTGTGTGGGGAGGAGAGACTCATGGAGGTGACGATTCTGACGTGGATGGTGGCGGTGACGGGCTTGCTCCTGATCGGGCTGCTGGCCGCGCTGCAACTAATTGCGGTCATCAACCCTCGCGAACGATGGACGATCGAGAATGTCTACGGTGGGAATCCCGATGCAACGGATCCCGCTGCCTACTTCGCATTCAACCAGGGCCAAGCGTGGGCGGATGCGTTCTTCTGGGCGCCCCTCCACATCGCAGGCAGTGTCGGGATGATCCTCGGGCAGCAGTGGGGATTCCTGCTCGCCCTCGCCGCATCCGTGCCGCTCTGGTACAGCGCGATCCTCATCTTCGTTTGGGATCGGGACCTGGGATTCCGCCGGAACACCTTCGGCTACTGGGTGGTCGTCTGGGGCATGTGGCCGGTATTCGGCGCCCTCGAAGGTATCTACTGCTTTGTCCGGCTCATGGAATAGGGTGACTCAATGTCCACTTCCGAGGACGACCTGATTGCGTGGAGCTCGTAACTCAAACCCGCGTGGGAGGTGAGCCGCGACAACAACAGATCCCCCATCGCCGAAGCCGGCGCAAGAAGTCGGAGGAGCGTCCTTTGGTGTCGGTCACGATCAAGTGCTCATGGGTGCTCATGAGGGTGACGGCGTGCACGAGGAGGCCGAACTGCTTGGCACAGACGGCGAGCGTGTAGAGGTAGAGCTGGCGGATGGCGGGGTCAGGACGGAAGAGGTGATGGCGGCGCAGGGTGCGCCGGGTGATGTGGGGTTGCTAGGTGCCAGGGTTGCTCACTTCTTCTTCTTCGCCTTCCTTTTTCTTTTCTGCTTTCTCTTGTTGGCCGCGTGTCTCTTCTGCTCCGCCTTCAAGCGCTCTTTGGCCTCTGCAAGCTGACCATTGGGTTCCAACATTGGGAGCTTCGCCAAAACCTCCATGTCCCGTTCGGCTTGTTGCGCGGCCTTGATGATCTTCTTCTTGATGCGAGCGGTGGTCTTCTTGGCCCTCTTCTTCAGCGCAGCCTTCTTGCTGGTGCGCTTTTTCGCCGCCTTCTTCACAGCCTTCTTGGTTGTACGCTTCTTGGCAGCCTTCTTCAGCGGTGCCTTTTTGACCGTGCGTTTCTTGGCAGCCTTCTTCAGCGGTGCCTTTTTCGTCGTGCGCTTCTTCGCCGCCTTCTTCTTGGGCGGCGACTTCTTTACCGTCCGCTTCTTTGCGGGGCTCTTTCTTGCGGTCTTCTTGGTAACTGCTTTGGCCATTACACGCTCCGGGGTGGGTGAGCGCGAAGTATAGGGGAACTCCTCTACGGAGTGAGCATCAAAAAAGGGACAGCCATTCTACGAGGTCGCCACTGGACTTCGCTGGCTGCTCCTGCCCGCCATCCGTCGGGAAGCGGAGCGACGATTAACAACCGAACATCCTCAGCGGTCGGTGGCCGTTTGCGCTTCGGCCATGTCGCGGGTGAGATCGAGGACGCCGCTGACCACGATGTGTGCGCCGGGCCCGACGCCGAGCGTCCAGTACCGCCTGAACCATTTGCGAGCCTGCTCGTCGGTCGTTGCGGTGCTCCACTTTAAAGTTCTCCAAAGCAAGGAAGTTCTCCGCCTCAATTCTCACGTAGTCCCTCGGATCCATCGGCGCCGGTATCTTCTTGTCGTCGAGCAGACTCTTC
>JBGUEF010000208.1:0-6218 GCA_041821485.1 Deltaproteobacteria bacterium | reverse complement strand
GATGTTCAGGACCACACTTTGCGCAGCTCGCTTCAGTTGATCGGCAAGCGACTTGTCGTGCTCCCGAATCGTGTGAAGGAGGGGGACAATCTCTCGCACGACTCCTCGTGCTCTGTCGTAAACGTTCGTCTTTTCCATCAGCGACTCCTTGGTTTTGGGTTGGGCCTCACTTCAGTGCGGCCCAACCCAAAACCAAGGACAAGCGATGACAAGTAGACATTCGCCAGTACCCAGTGACGGAGAATTAACCCTTTCAAAAAGGGGACTGTCCCCTTTTTCGAAGGGTTAGTCTTGCCAGCGCCAGTGTCAGCCCGGTAGGGCAGCTGCGAGGAGCTTCTTGGTCAGTGTGGAGATTCCGACTCGGCCGAGCTGTTGGGGGTCAAACCGTCGCAGTGTCTCCGACTCGGTTCCCCGCGCCGCGGTCGCCCTAAAAACGTCGATCTGCAACCGCCTGTGCGTCAAGACATGCTCGACGTGCGCCGCGGGCTCAGGGGCCAGGCGCGCCGAGATTCGTGCCTCACGCAGAGCCCCGCGCGCATCGCTCGCGTCGAAGGCCTCTCTGCCGAGCATCGGCAGACCCCACAGCCCGCCGAACAAGCTTTGCTCACTTCGCACGAGCCAGACCTCCGGTTCTGAGCCGCGACCTCGAGTCGCAAGAACCGCCGCTAGCTGCACCTCTTTGGGAGCTTTGCGCGCACGGGGGACCGGAAGCGCGTCGACTTCATCACTTGCATACGCCTTGCATTCTCCTGCGACTGGACACGACTTGCACCGAGGTCGCTTCGGGGTGCAGATCGTTGCGCCAAGCTCCATCAACGCCTGATTGAGATCACCAGGACGTTCGCCGGGAACCAGCTGCGCGGCCTCGTCCCATAGACGGTTTGTCGTAGCGGACGCTCCGATCGGCGTGTCGATGCGAAACAATCGCGCCAGCACTCGGGTCACGTTTCCGTCTACGACCGGCTCTTCTTTGTCGAAGGCGATGCTCCCAATCGCGCCGGAGGTGTATCGTCCTACCCCGGGAAGCGAACGTCGCGAATCGGCATCTTCGGGAATCCTCCCGCCGTACTGGGCGACCACCTCTCGAACGCCAGCGTGCAAGAGGCGCGCGCGCCGGTAGTAACCGAGTCCGCTCCAATGGGAGAGCACCGCATCTTCGTCGGCTTCAGCCAAGGCACGTGGAGTCGGAAAGCTCGCCAGGAAGCGCTGGTAGTAGGGGATGACCGTCTCGACGCGCGTCTGCTGGAGCATCACCTCGGAAACCCAAATCGCATATGGGTCGCGCGTCTGTCGCCAAGGGAGGTCTCGGGCGGCCGTGTCGTACCAACGGAGCAGCTTCTGCCGAACCGCGGGCATCAAAGGGACTCGTAGAACAAGCGCTCCGGGTTCTCGAGCGTTTCGATCACGTCGTAGGCGAACGCCGCACCCACGTGCCCGTCGACGATCCGGTGATCGAGCGAAAGCGAAAGCAACATCACCTTGCCGACCACGATCTCCCCGTCACGAACCACCGGGCGTTCCTTGATCCGGTGAACCCCGAGAATGCCGACCTCCGGGTGATTCAGGATGGGGGTCGCGAGGAAACCGCTTTGCTTGCCGAGCGAGGTCACGGTGAATGTCGAGTTGCGCAAATCCTCCGGCGCAAGCGTTCCCTCTTGGGCCGCCCGTGAGAGGCGCTCGATCCGCTTTGCGAGCTCGAATAGACCGAGGCGGTCTGCGTTCTGCACTACCGGAACCATCAGCCCAGCTTCCGTCGCGGTCGCCACGCCAATGTTGTAATACTTCTTGTAGACGAGCTCGTTGTTGCGCTCGTCAAGTGAGCTGTTCAGGACCGGATGCTTGCCCAGGGCGTCGGTGACCGCCTTGATGATGAACGGCAAGAACGTGAGCCGAATACTCCGGCGCTCCGCCTCGGGCAACAATCGCTGTCGAAGCTCCACCAACCGGGACGCGTCGCACTCCTCAACGAATGTGAAGTGCGCCGCTGTCGTCTTCGAGTGATGCATTCGCTCGGCGATCTTCCGTCGCATCCCGACCAGCGGTTTCCGCTCCTCGAGCGGCGCATGTGGCCTGTCCTCGGCCATCGCTCCTCGCAGCGCCCCACGAACATCATCGCCGGTCACCCTTCCGCCGTCGCCACTCGGACGAACCCGCCGCAGATCGACGCCCATTTCTTTGGCGAGACGCCGGATAGCAGGAGTCGCAAGAGGCTTCGCTTCGAAATAGTCGATTCCGCCAACTGCGCTCGCAGAGGTCCGAACAGCCCGCCGCTGCGCAGCCGTCGCCGGCCGCACCGAGCTACGCCCAGTCCCCCCGCCGTTCCCGTTGCCCCGGCCCCGGTCCCCCGGTCTCGGCTCCGGCCCCCCGGCCCTGGATCCAAACAACCCCGCCCCGGGCAACTGCTCCCGAATATCCCCAACCGCAGTAGCCGCGGGCCGCGAGGATCGCTGCGCCGCCTCAACGTTCGAACCCGCATCGGAATCCAAGGTCAGAATTACCTGCCCGACCTGCGCGATGGCGCCAACGTCGAAACAAAGCTTCTCGACCCGCGCGTCGCACGGTGCACCGATCGTCACGGTGGCCTTGTCGGTCATGACCTCCACCATCGGATCGTCCTCGCCGACCGTGTCACCAGCTCCGACGAACCAGTCGACGATTTCTCCTTCGGTCACGCCTTCGCCGATGTCGGGAAGCTTGAAGTCGAGCCGTGCCATCGGTCAGTACCTCGCCGTTTCGAGCAATGCCGGAGCAATACGGTGGGCCAGGGGGAGATACTCTTGCTCGTGCGTCAAGGGAAACGGCGTGTCCCAGCCGGTGACCCGAACCGGCGGCGCCTCGAGGTGAAGGAACGCGCGTTCGGTGATCAGCGCGACGAGCTCGCTGCCAAAACCGCAGGTCCGAGGCGCCTCGTGCACGATGACGACGCGTCCGGTTTTCTCGACACTCGCGACGAGCGCGCCGATATCGAGTGGCCACAAGGTGCGCAGGTCGATCACCTCGACATCAACACCCTGCTTCGCCACCTCTTCGGCCGCAGTGAACGCTTCGTAGAGCATTGCGCCCCATGCGATGCAGGTGACTTGCTCGCCCGGCCGCACGACCTTCGCTTCGCCGAGCGGGACCGTGTAAGGCTCGTCTGGCACGTCCATCTTTACCGCGCGATAGACGCGTTTTGGCTCGAAAAAGAGGACCGGATCCTCGTCGCGAATCGCCTCGAGTAAAAGCCCCTTCGCATCGTAGGGGTTCGACGGGCACACGACCTTCAACCCGGGGGTGTGGATGAACAGCGCCTCGGGCGACTGAGAGTGATACTGCCCGCCGCGAATGCCCCCGCCGTAGGGTGTGCGCACCACCATCGGCACGTGAAACTCCCCCGCCGTCCGATGGCGGTACTTCGCTGCTTCGTTCACCAGCTGGTCGAAGCCCGGATAGATGAAGTCCGCGAACTGGATCTCCGACACGGGTCGAAGCCCGTGAAGCGCCATCCCGATGGCCGTCCCCAAGATCCCGGTTTCCGACAGTGGCGTATCGAGGACACGGTCCGAGCCGAACTCCTTTTGAAGGCCTTGGGTGACCCGAAAGACACCGCCAAGTTGCCCAACATCTTCGCCCATCACCAGCACATTCTCGTCCTGTTGAAGCGCGCCCCGAAGCCCGCTGCGGAGCGCCTGGACGAGATTCATCTCGGTCACGACTCGTCCTCCTCGTCGCTCGCACGCGACCCGTCCACGCATTGCGCCTGCTGCTCGCGCAGGTGCCATGGCTGCTCTGCGTACACGTCGGTGAACAGGTCGCCGAGCGCAGGCGGAGGCTTCTCTTCCGCGCGCCGCACGCACTCTTTGACCTCCGCATCGCAGACGGCACGCCAATCACCGTCGAGCTCGTCATTCCACACGTCGCGCTGCTCGATGTGTTTCCGGAGCCGCAACAAGGGGTCTGCCTTCCGCCAGGAGTCGGTCTCTTCTTGGCTCCGATAGACTCGCGGGTCGTCCGAGGTCGAATGGCCGCCGAGTCGATAGGTCATCAACTCGATGAAGGTCGGCCCGCCCCCGCTGGTGGCCCGCTGCAGTCCGTCTCGCACGGCCCGCCAAACCGCCAGGACGTCGTTCCCGTCGATCCGAGCCGACGGAACCCCGTAGGCCGCCCCCTTCTCTGCCATCGTTCGCGTGGCGGTTTGCTGCTCTGTGGGAAGGCTGATCGCGTAGCCGTTGTTTCGACAGAGGAACAACACGGGCGCCCGATAGACGCCCGCAAAGTTCATCGCAGCGTGGAAGTCATTCGAGCTCGTCGCGCCGTCACCAAAGAACACGCCCGCGCACTCATCGAGCCCGCGCGCCTTCGCCGCCATCGCAATGCCCACCGCATGCGGGATCTGAGTACCGATCGGCGCACTCACCGCGAGGTAGCGATGCTCGCGGCTGACGGTGTGGTCCGGCATCTGGCGGCCGTGCAAGGGGTCACCCGCGTTGCCGTACATGTGGTCGATGTACCGTTGGAGCGGGTAACCACGCCAAAGCAGCGCGCCCACCTCGCGGTAGCATGGGACGATCCAATCTCGATCGCGGAGCGCTGCAGCCGCGCCAATGATCGCAGCCTCTTCTCCGAGGGAGCCGACGTGAAACGCGATGCGGCCCTGACGCTGAATCCTCTCGAGGCGATCGTCGACGATGCGGGTTCGGACCATCGCTTTGTAGAGCGCGACGACCTGGTCGATCGACAGGCCGGGGTCGAAGTTCGGGTCGAGGCTTCCGTCGTCTCGTATGACGTGCATGTTCCCCTTCAACTGAGCACCGTGAGCTTCTTCTTCCCATAGCGATCCATCAGGGGAACCTCGCCCGCATTTGCCTCCTCGGCGAGCTCGCCCGTGAGGAAAACCTCCGCAGCGCGGTAGCTCGACCGAACGAGCGGCCCTGACGCAACGAAGCGAAAACCCATCTCGATGCCCGCTTGCTCGTAGTCTGCGAACTCCGCGGGCTCTACGTAACGATCGACGGCAGCGTGGCGCTTGGTGGGCCGAAGGTACTGACCGATCGTCAGCACGTCGACCTCTGCGTCCCGCAAGAGCTGCATCGCGTCGAGCACCTCGTCGCGCTCTTCGCCGAGACCGACCATCAGTGACGACTTGGTGATGGAAGAGCCGAACTCCTTGGCGGCCACCAGGACGCCAACCGAACGGTCCCAGGAACAGCGTGCATCGCGAATGGAACGCTGCAAGCGCGGCACGACCTCGACATTGTGCGCGAAGACGTCGGGGCGCCCTTCTTGGACGACCGTTCGAACGTCATCGTGTTGCCCCCGAAAGTCGCCAACCAGCGTCTCGACGCGAAGCTCGGGGCTGTGGTGCTTGATGCGCCGAACCGTCTTCGCGACATGGGCAGCGCCGCCATCGCCGAGGTCGTCTCGATCGACCATGGTCAGAACGACGTACGCGAGCCCCATCTCAGCAAGCGACAGGGCTGTGTTCTCGGGCTCGTCGTGATCGAGCAGGCCGCCCGGCTTTCCGGTGCGGACCGAGCAGAATCGGCAGCCCCGGGTACAGGTCTCTCCGAGGATCATCACGGTCGCCGTGCCCTGGCCCCAGCATTCGAAGATGTTTGGACAGCGAGCCTCTTCACACACGGTGTGTAGGCCGCGGCCCCGGAATCGGGCCTTCAGACCCTCAAATTCATCGTGCTCCGGCCCTGCGGGGAGCCGCACACGAAGCCAGTCAGGTTTGCGAGCCGGTAAGGTCATCCGTTGCTCCGGTGAGTCCCAAGCCAAGCTCTTAGGGGGCGGTACTCCCCCTGTCAATCACGTCTAACACTACGAATTGTGACGGTTTCCTACACTTGGCGCAATATTTCGAAATCCAGGCCAATGAGGCGCAATATTTTCGCAAAAGCCACTTTACCTGGGGCATGCGTGCCCCATAATAGGTCATCGCAGCGGCTCATTTCCGGTTTAGGAGCACTCGATGGACGACGAAAGACGACCCAGGCGCGCTGGCCCCGTTGAACGGCCCGGCGCCTTTGGTGGCAAGCGAGACATCAACCGGCGCAAGCGCGTCCAGGATCTGATCGAGGCAGGGCTGTCGCTCTTTCTCGAGAGGGGGATCGAGGCGGTCACGATCGACGAAGTCGCTCGTGAAGCTGGGATGGCGAAAGGCAACTTCTACCGTTATTTCCGGGACAAAGCAGACCTCGTAGAGGCTGTCATCGAGCCGGTAGCCAGTACGACCC
>JBGUEF010000207.1:0-6220 GCA_041821485.1 Deltaproteobacteria bacterium | reverse complement strand
GGCGGCAGACGACTGTCATCTTGCGACCTCACGGTAATACCGAGCGGTCAACTCGGCCCAACGCTCCGGCGCATGCCGCGCGCGAACCTCGGCACCGCGACGGCGCGCACCCTTTCGAAGCGTTTCCGCCTGTGCGGGTAGGGCTTCCAGTGCTTTCGACCAGGCGTCCACGTCGCCGGGCGCAACGAGCATGGCTGTCTCGCCCTCCCATACGGCTTCCGGTACGCCACCAACTCGGCTGGCAAGCACCGGAACTTCGCACGAGGCCGCCTCCAAGACCGCCAGGGGCAGCCCCTCGCGAAGGGAAGGCAGGACGAGCGCCTGGGCTTTGGCCAGTAGCTCGGGTATGTCCGAGCGCACGCCCAGCCAGCGCACCCTTGCATCGAGCCCTAGGCTGGCGGAGAGCGCCTTCCACTTGCCGGCGCAGGGCCCGTCGCCCGCAACGTCCAGCGCGAGCTGCTTCGGCGTATTTGACCTTGCGAGCGCTCGAAGAAGAACATCGAGCCCTTTTTCCTCGCTGAGCCTGCCCACGAACAGAAGGGCGCTTTCGGACGCGCTTGGCTCTACGTCGGGGTTCGGCGCGGGAAGCGACACCGGGTTCGGCACGGTTCTGAGCTTGGCGCGCATCACGCCTGTGGCGACCAGTGACTCGGTCGTCGCGCTCGACACCGAAAACACACAGTCGACCTGCCTATAGAGGATTCGAGCGAGACGCTCGTAGAATCGCGCCAAGAGATCGTGGCCGGTTTCGCCATGGTGCGTGACTACCAGGGTGGTCTGGCCGCTCCGGGCGAGTGCCCCGTAGACGAGCGCCTTGTACCCGTGCGCATGAACGACCTCCGTGCGATCCGCCTTCAACGTTGCACGGAGACTCGATATGGCCCCGAGATCGAGGCGGCCGCGGACACGCAGAGGCTCTGCCGGGATGGCCCTCGATCGCGCCGCCTCCAGGAACCTCTCGCCGTACTGAGGACAACGTTCTTCCACGATGACGAGAAGAGATAGCTCGTGTCCGCTTGCGAGCAGAGCCGTGCATCCCTGCAAGACGACATTCTCCGCGCCGGCCATGAGCCCTGGCGCGATGATGTGGCTCATGCGCATGGCGCGGACTCCGCGTTGCCCGGGGGAAACGGCCTTTTTGCGACCTCTCGGTAGAGCTCGACGTAGCGATCGACCATGTGGTCGATGCTGTAACTCTCGCGAATTCGGGACTTTCCGTTGCGGCCGAGCTCCTGCGCGCGCTCGGGTTGAACGGCAAGCGAGCGCAGAGCGCTGGCCAGGGCCTGGGGTGCCTGTGGCGGCACGAGGAGCCCGGCCCCGCCTGCGATCAGCTCTCCGACGCCCCCAACATCGGTTGCAACCACGGGGATGCCAAATGACATCGCTTCGAGCAGGCAGAGCGGCAGACCTTCGCGCGTGCTGTTGAGGACGCAGACGTCGAGCGCCGAGTAGAAGTCGCTCATCTCCTCCACAGGGCCCAACCATCGAACGTGCTCGTTCAGGCCCGCGCGGGTCGCCTCTGAACGGAGCGAGTCGGCGAGGGGGCCATCGCCGGCGCACGCGAGAAGCGAACGAGGCTCGTCGCCGAGTAGCTGGGCGAATGCATCGAGAAGGCCCGCGTGGTTCTTTTCGGGTGACAAGCGGGCTGCGCAGCCCACCACGAAGCTGTCTTGTTCCGCGCCGAGAAGAGCCCGGCCCCGGGCACGCATCGAAGGCTCGACCGAGGGAAGGGGAACCCCGTTCGTGATCACCCTGCAGCGACCTGGGAAGCGTTTCCGGAACTCGGAAATCTCGGGTGTGACGGCGACCACTTCGGCCAGGGGTGACATGGCCGCTCCCAGCAATTTCCGTCGGGTGGTGTCGTAGAGCTCGTGCGAATGCTCCGTATGAACCTGCGGGCATCCGGCGAGAATGGCTGCAGGCGCTCCGTACACGAACGGGCCCACATGATGGGTGTGCAGCACGTCGATCTGCTCGCGATGAAGCACGGAACGGAGTCGCAAGATGAGCTCAGGGTGCAGGCCCGGCCCGCTGTCGATGGTCAGCGTCCGGACCCCCTGTTCCTCGAGCGCCGCTCGAATCGGCCCACCCCCCAAGTAGGCGATGACCAGGCTCTCGACGCCTCGCGCTTTCGACGCAACGCTCAGGCGCTCGACCATACGCTCGAGGCCGCCGATCGCGAAATACTGCATCAGATGGGCGACGCGCAGCGGACGAGGCGCGTTCGGATACTTGTTCAAGCAGTGACTCCGGGGACAATCGGCTTACAGGGAGAGGCTGAGCGAAGCAAATACCGATCCATGGCGCAAGCCGCGGGTCATGTGCCGAATCGGCACGGTGGCGCTTGGGTGTGTTCCATAACGACACGCGCCCGTCCCTATATGGAGAGAGGCTCGCAAATCTCTAGGCCGTAAGCCGTCCGATCCGGCTCTTGCGTTCGGATCCGATCTTGCTTACGCAGGATAGAGTGAGCAGATCCCCCCAATTGCTACGCGCGGAGCACCGCCTCGTCGCGCGCGCCTTTCATGCTGCCCAAACGGCAGGTGCTCGCCGCATTCTCTTGGTTTCCGCCCACGTGGGGGATGGAAAGACCCACTTCGCCAGATGCATCCAACGGCACGCGAGCGCGGTGACGGCTGAGCCCTTTGAGGTGGAGGCCTTTGGTCCCCCGAAGCCCCGCGCAGAACGCTCGACTGGTTATGTCTGGGTAGACGGTGTGGCCTTGCTCGAAGGCGACGGGGCGGCCGTGCTGGCTCCCGCGGTTCGCGCCTCGGTCGATGGCGCCCTGCTCGTTGCCCGTGGGATGGTCACGACCCGGGCGGAGGTTGCCGATTGCTCGGCTCAACTCCAGGTGCTCGGGCTGCAGATGATCGGTGGCGTATGGAACGATTCCGACTGTGTGCCGCCTGCCGAGACTCTCCGCTCATTCCGAGAGGGCCTCCTGAGCTGGCCGCCCCAACTTCCTCCCGGTGTCCTCCCTCGTCAGTTCCGCTGGTGGTCATGAAGAACTCGTTGCGAGAGCTCAATCCAGATTCGCTGTTTCAGCTGGTCGTGCGGCGTTGGGACCTGCTGCTGCTGATACCGCTGCTAACCGTCTTGGCTGCCGGTCTCGCATGGCAGATCTCCCCCGAACGCTATCAATCGACGGCGCGGCTGCTCATTCAGGACCAGCAGACGATCAACCCTTTTGAAAAAGACTTGCTGGAGGAGTGGTCGGCGAAGCAGCGCATGCCGCTGGTCGAAAGCATCTTTCACAGTCCCAGCACTTCGGAGCGGGTCCTGCGAAATCTCGGACGATTGGAAGATGCAGCCAGCCCCAAAGAGGTGAACGACGCCGTGGAACGGTTTCAGGACACCTTCCAGGTCGTTGGACTTGGAGGCGAGCTCGTCCTGATCAAGGTTGACGGGCAGACCCCGGAGGAGGCCTACCAGGCGACCTCGGAGCTCATCCGCGTCTTCACCGAACAGATTCACCGCCCGCAGAGAGAAACGGTTCGCGCCTCCGCAGCGTTCTTCGAGGATCAACTCCAGCGGTTTCGAGGAGAGTCCGGCAAGATCGAGCCGAGCGTAGCGCAGCTGCCGGAGGCAGAAGAAGTGAGGTTAGGCCAGCGGCTCAGCGTCCGGCGAGCCCTGGCGGAAGCGGAGGTTCGTCTTGCGGCAGCACAGCAAGGGGTCGACGCGTTCGAGGCAAAGCTGAAACAACGAAGCTCGGCAAACGGTCCCGGAAGTCGACAACTCAGGAAAGAGCTCGCCGATGCGCGAGGCAAGCTGAGCGAGATCAACTACCGCTACGGGCCCAACCACCCGGAGCTCGGCGCAGCCAAGCAACGAGTTCGAGCCTTGCAGCAGGCAATCAACAGCCAGCGCAACGACAGCGAAGAAACCTCGGGCGAAACGGCGGAGTCCCAGCGGAACGATTCGGGGGCCGGGCCAAAGTCAGAAACGAGCGCCTCCGCCAAGCATCATGTTCTTCTGATGGAGCTCAAGGAGGCGGCGGCCGAAGAGGCGCTCCTGCGTCAGCGTTTGGTGACCGAAGAGCTGTCGGTATTTGCCGCGGGCGGTCAGGTCTGGACTGTCGAGGAGCCGGTGTTGCCCACGCGCTCGCTCACGCCGCCGCTGTGGATCGTTCTTCTCGGCTCGCTGTTCGCGGGCGTGATTCTCGCGCTTCTTGCGTTGGCGCTCTTTTCTGCGTTCGATGATGCGCTTCGTGGCGAGAGGGAGCTGGCCGAGGCGCTTGGCGCCCCCTCCCTCGGCAAGATGCCCAGAGGAGAGGCGTAGTTGCGCAGCACGGCCGTGCTCGGGGGCCTTGCGGTGGCCATCGGGGCTTCGGCCGCCGCCTTGCATCCCATGGCTGCCGTCGGGATCGTGCTCGGCGTCGCCGCGGTCATCTGGATTCTCTCGAACGCGCTCAACGCAACGCTTGCGTTCATCGTCGTCCTCGTCCTCCGGCCCGCAGATCACTTCCCCGCGCTGGCGACGATGCAGCCGGCCAAGGTCGTTGCAGTGGTCGCCATCCTCTCGCTGGTGGTCACGAAGCTGTTTCACAGCGACATGCGGCTGTCACGCGCGCCGCAGGGGAAGTGGATGCTCGCTCTCGCGGGAGGTGTCTTGCTTTCGTCGATCTTGAGCACCCACCCCTCGGCTAGCCTCGAGCTCTTCGCCGACGTCTTCGTCAAGATGCTGATCATGTACGGGCTCCTGGTTCACCTGGTCACTACGAAGCCGCAAGCGGTCAGGCTCCACCTCGCGCTCGGACTGTGTACGGTCGGGCTGGCGCTCCTCGCGGTCTACGTGCGGGGCTCGGGCCTGGCGACGGTGGAAGGGAACCGAGCCGCAATCGTGGGCTTGTTGAGTGACCCAAACGACCTCGCGCTGATCCTGGTGGTGTATGTTCCTCTCTTCGCGGAGCTTTTTCTGGGGACCCGCGGTCTCCAACGACTGGGCTCGGGATTGATGCTCGCGGTTCTGATAGCCGGGATCATGGCCACCGTGTCCCGAGGCGGCGTACTTGGCCTCGTGGCCGCGATGGCATTCACATTTTACGACCGGGGCAGCGTCAGCCTTCGGCTCCTGCTCGTCCCCACACTCGCAGCGATGATGCTCGGGATGCTGGTTCTTGCGGGGCTGAATGATAGGTCGAGTGGCGCGTACAAGCATGGCGAGATCGACGCGTCCGCGCAGGGGCGGCTCGACGTTTGGGCGTCGGGGGTGCGCATGGCGGCCCGCAACCCAGTCTCTGGCGTGGGTTTCGGTCAGTTCGCAGACAACCACCTGGCCTATGCCAGCAATCCTGCCGCATGGGAGTCCCGCGACGCGCACAACTCGTTCATCAAGGCTGCCGCGGAGACCGGGCTCGTTGGTTTCATCCCCTTCATGGCGCTCGTCTTCCTCACGTTTCGAGTCGCATACCAACGCCGAAAGGCAGACGTGCCGGAAGACAGTCCGATAGAGAGAGCGGTCCGTCGTTCCGTGTTTCCATCCATGATGGGGTTCTGCGTTGCTGCGTTCTTCTTGTCGCAGTGTTGGAGCTGGTTCCTCTTCATCTTGTTTGCGGAGTCGGCGACCCTATATGAGATCTGGAAACCGGTGCCAGAACGACCCGGTAGTGACGAAGATCTTGGCACGATGCGTGCTTATGTAGGTCCATTATGAAGATGCCAGAAAATACGAGCGGCCGACTATGGATCGAGCTCGACGGAGATTTCTGGGGTAGCGAAGCCCTGTCCTTGGCAGAGCGACTTCCCCTCTCCGAATTGGCAAGCGCGAAGTGGGTCGTGCTTTCGCTAGGCAAAGTGCGCTGTATCGATGAGGCCGGGCTGGCCATGCTCGTGCGGCTCTACTCCCACCTGCGAGTCCGCGGCAGCCGTCTTCAACTCGTCGACGTGCCGGTCGCGGTTCAAGAGTTGCTGGAGCGCGTCGGATTCACCCGGCTCGTGTCCTGCGAGAACGGCGTAGTTAGTGAGCTAGCTCACCATACCATTACACTGGGCACACGGGTCGAGGCCTAGTCAGCGGCGCCCCGCGCCGCAAAGGGATGGCTGATGCAAGATCTAACGGCGAGGCAACAACGCGAACGCGAATTCTACAGCGAGTACGCGCAAAAGCATGCGCACGCCGAGGTCTGTTTCGACCCGGTGCTGGGTCAAGAGAAGCGCCCGTGGAATCCCTACTGGCGCGTCTATGAGTTGCTTCAGGACGCGTATCGAGGTCCCTCGCAGCG
>JBGUEF010000206.1:0-6224 GCA_041821485.1 Deltaproteobacteria bacterium | reverse complement strand
ATGCAGTTGACGCTGTACTCTGTGGTCACTCGGGTGGTGGAGGGAGGTTTGTTCCTGGGGTTTTGCCTTCCATCCGGTGCGATACGAACGCGTCGAGCGTTTGGTGCTGCAGGTATGGGTTTTCTTTGAGCTCCTCGTCTAGCGTCGAGACCGTCACCGGGCCGTAGTTGTGGCCTGGGTACATGCGCGTGTCTCTCGGGAGTGACTCGGTGAGGCTTTTGAGTGTTTGGTACATGACCTTCGGATCGCCGCCAACGAAGTCACAGCGGCCGCAACCCTGGATGAAGAGTGTGTCGCCGGTCACGACCCCGTCACGAATGCGATAGGTGGTCGAGCCTGGCGTGTGGCCGGGGGTATGAACCATCGTGATCTCGAGATGGTCGCCTATGCGCAAGACGTCGCCGGGGCTTTGACGTCGGAGGTTCTCGCAGCGGAAACCCGAGAAGTCGATCTCCTCACCGAGCATGTGCACCGGTACGTCCCGCGTCTCGAGGATCGCGTCGACCCGGTTTACGTGGTCGAAGTGACTATGCGTGCAGAGAACGTTGCTGATTTCGATGTCGAGGCGCTTGGCTTCGTCGAGGATGAAGCCAGCGTCCCAGGCCGGATCGACGACCGCGCATTTTCGACTGGCCTTGTCACCGATGAAGTAGATGAAGTTGTCCCAGGGGCCGAGCTCGAACTGGTGAACGAAGATCTCGGATTCGGCGGCCATGTCAGAACTCCACGACGCTACGGATCGACTTGCCCTCATGCATCAGGTCGAAGGCGGTGTTGATCTCTTCGAGCGGCATCTTGTGGGTGATCAGGTCGTCGATGTTGATCTTGCCCTCCATGTACCAGTCGACGATCTTCGGCACGTCGGTGCGCCCTTTGGCTCCGCCAAACGCGGTGCCTCGCCAGACGCGCCCTGTGACGAGCTGAAATGGCCGCGTGGCGATCTCCTCGCCCGCGCCGGCCACGCCGATGATCACGCTCTCGCCCCACCCTTTGTGGCAGCATTCGAGCGCCTGGCGCATCACGTCCACGTTGCCGATGCACTCGAAGGTGTAGTCCGCACCGCCACCGGTGAGGTCGACGAGATACGCCACCAGGTCCCCGGCCACCTCCTTCGGATTGACGAAATGGGTCATCCCGAACTTCTCCGCGAGCTCACGTCGCGCGGGATTGATGTCGACGCCGATGATCTTGTCGGCTCCCACCATGCGGGCTCCCTGCACCACATTGAGCCCGATGCCGCCGAGCCCAAACACCACGACGTTGGCGCCGGCCTCGACTTTGGCGGTGTTGATGACCGCTCCGATTCCCGTCGTCACACCGCAGCCGATGTAACAAACCTTATCGAACGGCGCGTCCTCGCGGATCTTCGCCACGGCGATCTCCGGCACGACGGTGTACTGCGCGAAAGTAGAGGTGCCCATATAGTGAAAGAGCGTTTCGTTCCCGAGTGAGAAGCGGCTGCTCTCATCCGGCATCAAACCCCGCCCCTGCGTCGAACGGACCGCCTGGCAGAGATTGGTCTTGCCCGACGTGCAGTACTCGCAATTGCGGCACTCGGGGACGTACAGAGGAATCACGTGATCGCCTGGCTTCAGCGAGCGCACACCCGGACCGACCTCGACCACGACCCCGGCACCCTCGTGGCCGAGCACCGACGGAAAGATCCCTTCCGGGTCCGCACCCGACAAGGTGTATGCGTCGGTATGGCAGATGCCCGTAGCCTTGATCTCGATGAGCACCTCGCCCGCGCGGGGCCCCTCGAGCTGTACTGTCTCGATGGATAGTGGTTTGCCGGCTTCATGTGCGACTGCGGCGCGAACTTCCATGGAATCCCTCCGTAAAGGAACATGGGTACGCTTGTCGCAACCGGATTTCAACCGGAAACCCAGGGCGCGTGATTGGCGTTCTTTGTGAGGAGCGCTACCTTGGGGCGTGCATCGGCTCATTCCAGGCTTCGCGGTTCTGCTTGCCTACGCGATCACGCCCGGCGCCGGCGAGATGACTGAAAACGTCGCCCACTTCGCACTCGACGGACATGGAGCGCACGCGCCGCACGCGGCCGAGGAAACGCCGAGCGGAGATTCACACGGCTGTTCGGGCCCATTTCAAACCTGCCCCTGCCACGGAACGTCCGCGTTCGTCGTGGATAGTGGGTCGGTCGAAGTGTCTGCCGCTGATCTCGAAATCAGAACGCTCCACTGGTTCGTGGCCGACCTCGAAGCGGTCGGCGTCATGACCGGCGTCTTCCGTCCTCCCATCGCCTAGCTTTGTCGTTCTAGGGACTGGTGCGCCTCGAGACCGCTGAACGCGACGTTCAGCAGAGTCCGAGCGCGCGTGATCCAACCTTCAACACTGAGCTCGCCCCGAGGAGCGGGGCAAAGGAGAGACAAATGACTTCGGCAGCTAGGCTGCGCGCGAGCATCGCAATCCTCGCGCTTCAATTGGCGTCTGCAGACGCACGGGCCGATGAGGGCCCAAAGTCAACTCCGGTTTCGCTGGGAGCGATACTCGCTCATGCGGACGAGCACGCGCCGCGAATGCTCGTGGGACGTGCGGAGATCGAGCGCGGGCAGGCGGCGGTCGACGGCGCATCGGTCGTCTTGCAGCGCAACTTGAGGGCGGGGGCCGCTGCAGGACCGCGAATCGCAGAGGGTGCGCGCGCTGTCGATTTCCAAGTCTGGTTGGCACAGCCCATCGAGATCGCCGGCGAGCGGAAACAACGCCGCCAAGCAGCCGCGAAGTTCCAAGAGCTCACGGGGAAGGAGCTCCAGGAAACCCGCTGGCTCGTACATCGCGAAGTCCACGCGGCCTTTCACAAGGCACTCGTCGCCCGAGAGCGCTGGCACGTCGTCAGTAAGCTCCTGGTCTCGACGGAAGAGCTGCTGTCGGTCGCGGAGCGTCGGCTTCGAGCCGGGGACATCTCACCGCTGGCCGTCCGGCTTGCAGAGGGCGAGCTCGCGCAGGCCCGGCAAACCTCGCTCACGGCCGAACGCGGGTATCGAACGGCCCAACTGGACCTTGCGGAGGTCGCAGGTTGGCCGCCGGACCCACCGCCGGAGCCCATTGGGGAGTTGGACGAACCGAAGCGGGCGCCACCGGTCGACGACCTCTTGCGCTTGGCTCTAGAACAACACCCGGGCATCGCCGCTCGGCAAAGCGCGGTCGAAGAAGCGGAAGCATTGGTGCGGCTGGAGAATCGCGAAGCCTGGCCGGAACCGTCCCTTGGTGTGCTCTACACCCGCGAGTCGCTGCCCAACATCCGCATCCACGAGCACATCATCCAAGGGACGATCGCCATGCCGATTCCGCTGTCTCAGCGAAATCAGGAGAAACGCGCCAGCGCCCGGGCCGAGCTTTCCGTGCGGCAGGCCGAACAGGAAGCGTTCCGGCAGACGCTACGAGCCCGGCTCACTCGGGCCGCCATTGCGGTCGATGCCGATGCGAATCGTATCGCCGCATACGGAACCGAGATCCTTCCGGCATTCGAAGGCAACCTCGCACTGCTACGCCGCGCCTTCGAGCTCGGCGAAGTCGATCTGCTGCAAGTGTTGGTCGCACGGGAACGACTACTGCGAATTCAGCAAGACGCCTTGACCGCGCACCAGGATTACTACCGCGATGTCGCAGCGCTCGAGGCGGAGGTCGGCATGGAGGTATGGCCCGATGAACACGATGAACACGATGAACACGGACATGACATCGGAGAGCACCATGACGAATAGGCACGAACTCTTGCGGTGGATGGTCGCATTGTCGCTGCTAGCCGGCTGCCAAAGTCAGCCTGCGCACGACGAACACGCCCAGGAGACCGCTCATGACGACCACGACGAGCCAGGGCCTGGCGGGATGGTGCGAATATCGAAGGCCGGCCTCGAACGCAGCGGAATTCAAACCGAGCCTGTTCGGCTCGAACGCCTGGTCGGAGGCATCGATGTGCCCGCCGAAGTTCGGCTCAATCCGAACCGCACCGCACATATCACCCCCATGGTCGCAGGTCGGATCGACGAGGTTTACGTCTCCCTCGGCGACTCCGTGAAGGCAAAGCAAACCCTGGCGACGATGCGAAGTGTGGCGCTCGGCGAGACGCGCTCATCGGTAACCAACGCTCGCGCGGCCGTAGAAGTCGCCCGCGCCAACTTCGTTAGGCAGGAGGAGCTCAAGCGTGAAGGCATCGGCTCACAGCGAGCCTATCTCGAAGCTCAGGGTGAGCTCCGCGGCGCCGAATCGGATTTGGCCGCAGCCACGGAACGCCTGCACGTGTACGGGGGCCGGAAAGGCGCAGGAAGTGCGACGACGATCCGGAGCCCGTTGGCCGGAATCGTCATCGAGCGGCACGCCACCGCAGGTGAGGTGGTGTCGGAAGGCAGTTCCCTCTTCATGGTTTCGGATTTGTCCCGAGTGTGGATCGTCGGCCGAGTCTATGAGCAAGACGTGGCGGCAGCCAGAGTCGGGGCGCCAGCCGTGGTCTCGCTTCAGGCCTACCCGGGCAAGTCATGGCCGGGCGAAGTGAGTTACGTCAGTCATACCTTGGACACGCACTCGCGCACCCTCGACATTCGGGTCGAGCTCGACAACCCGGACGGAACGCTCCGGCCCGGGCTATTCGGACGAATCTCGCTGAGCCCCGAGGGCGACCAGGCAGAACAGGTCTCGGTCATTGCGCAGAGCGCCGTGCAGCGGGTCGAAGGGCAAACGCTCGTGTTCGTCGCGACAGACGAACCCGGCGTTTTTCGCACGGCGTTTGTGACCCTAGGGGCGCGTGCACACGGCAAGGTCGAAATTCGCGACGGCGTGGCCGAAGGCGACCAGGTGGTGGTATCCGGCGCGTTCACATTGAAATCGGAGTTGCTGGGCGGCCAGCTGTCCGAAGGCGACCACGCGCACTGAGGGGGATCCATGATCGAACGTCTCATCGATTTCTCCATACGAAACAGGGCGGTAGTCGTCTTCGGCGTGTTGCTGATGGGAGCGTTCGGCCTTCGGGCAGCTCAGCAATTGCCCATGGACGCGGTACCCGACGTCACCAACGTGCAGGTACAGGTCCTGACCACTGCCCCGGCGCTCGGGCCCCTCGAAGTGGAGAAGTTCATCACATTTCCGATCGAAACCGTGATGAGCGGACTCCCGCACCTCGCAGAAGTGCGAAGCCTGTCCAAGTTCGGCCTGTCGTCGGTCACCATCGTTTTCGACGAGGGCACCGACATCTACTTCGCGCGACAACTCGTCGCCGAACGCCTCGCCGAGGCGCGCCAAGCGGTTCCCGAAGGCTACGGGCACCCTACCATGGGTCCCATTTCGACTGGGCTTGGTGAGATCTACCAGTTCACCGTGGAAGGCGAGCCGATGTGCCCGGCCGACGAGCCCGACACCGAGGACTGCTTCACGCCGATGGAGCTGCGGAGCACGCTCGACTGGTACATCGCGTACCAGCTCCGCTCGGTCCCGGGCGTAGTCGAGGTCAACACCTTCGGCGGTCAATTGAAAACATACGAGGTCCAACTCGACCCTGCGCGACTGACGGCCCTCGATATACCACTGGGCGACGTGTTCGAGGCGATCGAGCGCAACAATGCCAACGCGGGCGGCGCCTACATCCAGCAATCCGGCGAGCAGCTTCTCATTCGGGGCGAAGGACTGATCGCCAATCTCGACGACATTCGCCGAATCGTGGTCGCCAATCGCCATGAAGGTACGCCGATTACGATCAACGACCTCGGCTCGGTCGCAAACGCCCCGATGGTGCGTCAGGGCGCGGCAACCCGGGACGGCGAAGGAGAGACGGTCATCGGCATCGCGATGATGCTGATGGGTGCAAATGCGCGTGAGGTCGCGCATGAAGTGGAAGCAAAGTTGGAGGCTATTCAGCCGACGCTGCCGGAAGGGATGACGGTGGAAGCGTTCTACGACCGCACCGACTTGGTCGATCGAACCATCCGCACCGTTGCCACGAACCTCATCGAGGGAGGCGTCCTCGTCGTGGTGGTGCTTCTCCTGCTGCTCGGTAACGTTCGTGGCGGCCTCCTGGTGGCCTCCGTGATCCCGTTGTCGATGCTGGGAGCGTTCATCGCGATGCGAGCGGCCGGTCTCTCGGGAAATCTGATGAGCCTTGGCGCGATCGATTTCGGGCTCCTCGTGGATGGATCCGTCGTGATCGTTGAAAACGTGGTCCGCGTATTGAGCGACCGGCGGCCAGCCGGCCGTGCCCTGAAGTCGACCGTGCACGA
>JBGUEF010000205.1:0-6241 GCA_041821485.1 Deltaproteobacteria bacterium | reverse complement strand
GAGTACAACATTCGGGACCAGGCCCGTGCCCTTCAAGGTTTTGCCGCATGGTACCGGTCGCTCCGTGGAGACCGCCGTGGCGCCGAAGCGAACCCGGGTGGGGAGTCAGGCGAAGACCTCGGTCCGATACCATTCCGCCCAGACTGGCGCTGGTTCGTCGCGATCATGAGTGTTTTCGGAGTCGGGCTGCTGGTCGTTCGTTGGAGCCGCAAACGCCGGCGACAAAGCCGGGCGGGCCGCCGGCTCGATCGTGATCGGGACCGCGCCGTGCGTCTGTACCTATCTCTCGAGAGCAACCTTCGAAACGCGGGGCATGCGCGCCCGCCCGACGTCACGCCGATCGAACACGCCGAAGAGCTCGGCCGCTCGGGATTCCCCGCGGCGGATGAAGTCCGCGAGGTGACCGACGCCTACCTGGCGGCACGCTTTGGCGAAGACGGCCTGTCGCCGCACGACTATCACCGGTTGCGGCGAGTGAGCCGCAGCATTCGGTCCAAGGCAAAGCGCCCGCCTACTGTGTGAGAAACCAGCCGGTTGCGACGCCGACCGCGGCCAACACCAGGACACCGGCGATGATGAAGGCGACTTTGGAACCGCCAGACTTCTTTTCGGCCGGCGCCGCGCTTCGCGTGGCCGGAGTTGGCTGACTGCTAGCCTTGGCCGCGATCGAGACCGGCGTTGCTCCTGGCGGGCGGAAAGTCATGACCGGCTGTGACCCGGCGGCATCCTTCGAACGTGGTGGCGGGTTCAGGGACGGCCCCATCGGCACCACTGCAGGCCTAGGAGCCTTCACGCTATCGTCTTTTGATTCGAACCAACCCATCGTTGCCCCGGCGGGCGCGCTGTCGCGCACGTTCTCAATCGCCGTCTCGACCTCTTCATCGCCGGCAAACCAGCTGCTCGGGTCCACGAAGTCCGATGCGTCGAGCGGGCTCGCGCCGTCATCGGGCCTCAACGCAAATGAGGTCGACGGATCGATCGGGACACCCCCATCGCTTTCGAGCGACGTGAACCGGCCCAGCTCTTCTTGAATCATTCCGTCGATCATCATCGGTTGCGGGGGCACCGACTTCTGGCGCTCGAGCGCCGCTTTGACGAGGCTCGCGATGTCCCAGGACGTCACCTTCATCTGGTGGTGGAACAGATAGCCTGCGAGCGCATCGCCGAACTCTCGTGCTCGCGGAAATCGATCGTCTGGGTCTTTCGCAAGCGCCTTGAGAAGCAAGGCTTCAAATTCTGGATCGACCTCGGGGTGAACGCCGACGAGGCTCGGAACGTCCGCGTTGGATACCGCCTGGACGGTTTCGTAGTCCGTGTCGCCGAGGAACAAACGCCGCCCGGCCAGCATCTCCCAGATGCAGACGCCGAGGGCGAAGATGTCCGCGCGCTCGTCCACGTCCTGCCCGGTCGCCACCTCCGGCGACAGGTAGCTGAACTTCCCCTTCACGACGCCCGGGTCGGTGCGCTCGAGCTGCGTGCGTGCCTTCGCCAGACCAAAGTCGGTGACTTTAACCTCGCCACGCTTGCTGATCAGGATGTTGGGTGGCGACACGTCCCGGTGGACCAGATCGACAGGGTGGCCGTCGTCGTCGAGGAGCTCGTGCGCGTAGCTCAGCCCGCGGCACGCTTCCATCGCGATGTGAATCACGTCCTTCAAAGGGAAGGGCTGCCCCTTGACCCGCAGGGTCTCCATGATCTTCTTGAGGTTCGTCCCATCGACGAACTCCATCACGATGAAGAAACTGTTGTCCGACTTCCCGATGTCGAAAACGCTGACGATGTTCGCGTGCGACAGCCGCGCACCGAGCCGCGCCTCATCGAGAAACATCCCAATGAAATTGGTGTGTGAGGCGAGGTGGGGCAGGACGCGCTTGATTGCGACGCGTTTCTTGAACCCCTGGACGCTCGTTGCTTCGCCGAGGAAAACCTCGGCCATCCCCCCGGACTCAAGCTTTTCGAGCAGGTGATATCTCGGCTCGCTCATCCTCGCCCGTCCGCCCTCCCTTGAGGCGTCTTTCCATTGTCGTTTGCAGGCGCTATCGCGGTCAAGGAACGGATGCCATTGACATGCTGGCTCTGCGGCGCTTGACTGCTGCCGTGCCCCGCTCCGCTAAGCCACTCCGAATCGCCCCCTCCGTTCTTTCGGCTGATTTTGGCCGCCTTGAGGCTGAAGTCCAGGCCGTCGGCGACGCAGGAGCCGATTGGATCCACGTCGACGTCATGGACGGCCGATTCGTACCGAATATCACGATCGGCCCGCTCGTGGTGAAAGCCATCCGCGCTGCGACGAAGCGCGTCGTCGACGTCCACCTCATGATCGTCGAACCAGAGAAATATGTTCAGTCGTTCGCCGACGCCGGCGCAGACATCATCACGGTTCACGCAGAGGCCTGCACGCATTTGCACCGAACACTTCAGCAGGTCCGTGCACTTGGAAAGCGCGCGGGCGTCTCGCTCAACCCCCATACTCCTCCGGATTGCCTACGTTACATCCTGCCTGAGGTCGACCTGATCCTCGTCATGAGCGTCAACCCGGGCTTCGGCGGACAGAGCTTCATCCCTTCGGCGAACGACAAGCTTGCTGAGATTCGCACCATGATCGACGCGTCCGGTTTCGACATCGATCTCGAAGTCGACGGCGGCGTGAAGCCCGGTATTGCTAGGCAGGTCGTGGAAGCCGGCGCCGACGTGATCGTCGCGGGCAGTGCCGTGTTCAACCAGGACAACTATGCAGCCGCCGTCGAGGCGCTCCGGAAGGACGCCGAGTGAACGACGACCCCGCGCTGACTACCCCTGTCATCGAACGCAAAGCGACCAAACGCAAGCTTCCGAAGAGCCGTCTCGTAGTCGAAGACGGGCCTCAAAAAGGCACCCGGCTCGACATTGCCAGCGAGCGAATGACCATCGGCCGGAGCGGCATTTGTGACCTCCAGCTCACCGACGATGGCGTGAGCGGGACGCACTGCGAGATCGTCGCCAAGGAAACGGGTTTCCTGCTTCAGGATCTCGGTTCGAAAAACGGCACCTGGGTTGCCGGGGTCCGAGTCGAAGAAGCATGGCTCGAAGCGGGGATGCCCCTGAGGATCGGGAACACGGTCATCCGCTTCGAGCACGCTTCCGGCACGATCGAAATCGACCTCAGCCGGCGCGAGCAGTTCTACGACCTCGTTGGACACGGCGTACGCATGCGCGAGATTTTCGCGGTGCTCGAGAAGGTGGCCGCGTCCGATCTGACCGTGCTCGTGCGCGGGGAAACCGGCACTGGCAAGGAGCTCGTCGCCCGGGCGATTCATCGCGCCTCCAAGCGCTCGCAGCGTCCCCTCGTCGTTCAAGACTGCAGCGCGATCCCCGCGAACCTCATCGAAAGCATTCTGTTCGGCCACGAACGTGGTTCGTTCACGGGTGCCGCCGACCGCAAACGCGGCTGTTTCGAAGTGGCCGACGGCGGCACCTTGTTCTTGGACGAGATCGGCGAGCTCGACATCAGCCTTCAGCCGAAGCTCTTGCGCGTTCTCGAAACGCGAGAGGTGCAGCGCGTGGGCGGAACGCGGATGATTCCCGTCGACGTGCGCGTAGTGGCTGCGACCAACCGCGACCTCCGCCAGATGGTCAACGAAGGCACGTTTCGGGAAGACCTCTACTACCGTCTGAGCGTCGTCCAGGTCGACTTGCCGCCGCTTCGCGAGCGCCCGGAGGATGTTTCCGCGCTCGCGCATCAGTTCCTCGAGGAATCGGCCAAGCGGGGCGCCCACCACGGCGAAGAGACGCACTTCACGATCACGCGCGACGCAATGACGAAGCTCCAAGCGTACCCGTGGCCAGGCAACGTCCGCGAGCTCAAGAACACGATCGAGCGCGCCGTCTCGCTTGCCGACGGGCCAGAGCTCGGGATGCATGACCTCTTGCCTGCCTCGCAGAAAACCCCGCCAGTCATCTTCCCGGGTGGCACCGCTGAGCACTTCGTCGACAACGAGATCCCCTTCAAGGACGCGAAGCAGAAGGTCGTCGATGCGTTCGAAGCGCAGTACCTCAAAGCCATCCTCGACAAGCACGGCGACAACATCAGCCGCAGCGCCCGCGCCGCAGGCCTCACCCGCTACCACCTCCGCGAGCTCGCGAAACGCTATGGTTTGCGCGGTGAAACCAACGGCCCCGACGACGAAGATTGAGCCTTTGCGCGTCGTGCCGCCTATGATGGAGGGCATGGCGGGGGTCGCGCTTCTGTTGGTCGCAGCGGTGTCTTTCGGTTGGGCTCAACCGGTTGCAGCGGAGAGGCTGACCGGGCAGACCGCCGCCCCCGCGCCGTCTTGGGCTCGGTCGATCGAGGTCATCGATGACGGCGCTCCGGTGATGCTCGAGCCGAGCAGCGAGTCACGACGCCGCGGCACCGTGGGCGCTGGAACACGGCTCGGCTTCACGCGCCGAGTGTTCGGCGAAGGTTGCTCGACAGGCGTCTGGTTCCAAACCCGCGACGAGCTCTTCATCTGCGAGGGGCACGTCCAGCCGTCACCGGCGTTGCCAGGGCCCAAGGTCGACGAGTGGGCGGGGAAGGGCGCGCGCTTGCCTCAGCGCTACGCGTTCATCCGTTTCGACGGCACGCGTGCGTATGCGCACCCGAGTGACTACTTCAGAAACGACTACACCGAGGCGCTCGGCAAAAGCTTTGGCATCGTCATCACTGGCGAGCAGGTGTACGAGGGCGTGGCATTCGTCCGCACGCGGCGGCACCTGTGGATCGAACGAGGCTCGGTGCACTTCGTCGACGGCAGCGCGTTTTCGGGCGAAAAGCTCGCGCCCGGCGAGCTGCTCGATGTGGCATGGGTTTCATTGAGGCCCGCCAAAGTGCACGAACGGCCGCAGGGGCGCGTCATCAAACGCCTCAGCCGGCACTCCGTCGTGCACATCGACGCCACCAAAGGCGCATGGACTAAGCTGGCCGGGGGAGGGTGGATCCGAACCACCGACCTCGCGCGCGCAAAGCGCATGGAGCCGCCCGAAGGCGTCGGCCCCACCGACCGCTGGATCGACGTCGACATCGAGCAGCAAGTCCTCGTCGCCTACGAGGGGCCCACCCCAATGTTCGCGACCCTGGTGTCCACCGGCAAGAACACCAAACAGTCCGAAACCCCCCTCGGCGTCTTCGAGACCTGGGTGAAGCTCGCCTACTCCGACATGGACGACATCGAACGCACCGACATCCCGAAAAACTATTCGATCCAAGACGTACCCTGGGTCCAGTTCTTCAAAGGCTCCTACGGCTTCCACGCGGCCTTCTGGCACAACGACTTCGGCCACCGCCGCAGCCACGGCTGCATCAACCTCTCCCCCACCGACGCCCGCTACCTATTCCAGTTCACCCAGCCCGTCCTCCCCCCAGGCTGGAACGCCATCCTCCCCATCCCCGAAGACCACCCCACCAAAGTCCAGGTCCGATAAAAGGGGACAGTCCCCTTTTTCGAAGGGTTAAGAGCTAGCTCACCAGCATGTCCTGGACGTTGGTCAGCGACGTTTCGAGGTCTCGTGCGTCGAGCCGCACAGCGACATGCTCCGCGACCCTACCCAGCACGGGGATCGGGATGCTGTACTCGACCTCGATCGTCAGGGTGGAGCCCTCCTCATGAGGCTCGACACGGAACGTCCAAGTGCTGCCGATCATCCCTATGCTCTGCGTGACCGCAAGTCGGTTCGGAACATGCTGAACAACTACGCTCTGCCCGCGGAGCAGCAGTCCTGCATATTTGTAGGTCCACTCGTACTGTTGCCCCTCGCCGGTCCCCACAATGTCCCGAACCTCGACCATCTTCGTGAGCCACTCTGCCATCGTCGAGGGCTCGGTCACGTAGTCGAAAACCCTATCCGGGGGAGCACTGATCACAATGCTCTTCCTCACGCTTACCATTCGACCCGCTTCCCTTCTCGAGATTCGATACCCAATAGAATCAACCAATCCAGACGCTGTCTATACGTAATTCATCGCGCCCCAGAAAAGGGGACAGTCCCCTTTTTCAAAGGGTTAAGCCTCAGCTCACTCGGCCACGCACGGGTTGTTGGGATCGGACTCGCAAGACACCGCCAGATTGAACTCGATCCGGAAACGCGTCGCGCCCTCGTGATCAACGATTGCGCAGCCAGCGTCGGTGCAGTTCCGGCCGATGGTCAACGGGGAGATCCCTTCCATGCTCCCGCGCAGACCGACGGGTGTGTCGTCGTCGTCGTAAGCGACCCCACCGATCCCGATGCC
>JBGUEF010000204.1:0-6272 GCA_041821485.1 Deltaproteobacteria bacterium | reverse complement strand
ATCCCGGCGAACCGGAAACCTGATTCCATACACGGCATTGCACGCACGGATTTGGCCGAGGATGTCGGGAGCGATGTCGGTGTGACGCGAAGCCGCGTCGAAGTAGTGGTTCACGTCATCGAAGAAGCTAGCATTCGAGGGCATGCCCGAGCATAGCCCGGAAGCCGGGCGAAAGGCCTTAGGATTCTTTCGCTCTTCTCTCGCGTCGAGCGGAGCGGGGCGGTAGGCTAGCTGCGTGGAAGCGTTCATGATGGAGGGAGCGACCTGGCTCGGGATGACGCCTGAATCCCAGATCAAGGTCGTCAAGTCTCTGTTGGTGGTGCTCTTCTTCCTGCTCGTTCGGTCCGTGTTGATGCGGGTTCTGCTGCGGAATGTCACTGACGTCAGGCAACGGTACAGCTGGAGCCGCGGCGTTACCTCCACCATCGCGGTTTTGATCCTGATCTTCCTGGGTGTGATTTGGTTTGCGGGCCTCGAACGAATCGCCACGTTCGCCGGCATCTTGGGTGCTGGCTTGGCTGTGGCCTTGCACGACACCATTGCAAACATTGCTGGGTTTCTCTTCATCATGATTAGGCGCCCGTTCGAAGTAGGCGATCGCATCGAGATTGAAGGAGTCGCAGGTGACGTGATCGATATTCGGGTCTTCCAGTTCAGCCTGCTGGAGATCGGCAACTGGGTCGACGCCGACCAGAGCACGGGACGGATCTTACAGGTGCCGAACGGCAAGGTGCTGCGCGCGGTGACCGCGAGTTTCAACAAGGGCTTTGACTACATCTGGCACGAGATTCCCGTGCTGATCACTTTCGAAAGCGATTGGAAGAAGGCCAAGGGCATCCTCGAGGCGATCGTCGATGACGACAGCTTCGTCGTTGCCGAGGAAGTAGAACGCCAGGTGCGCCGGGCGGCGTCGAGGTACCTCATCTATTCCGGAAAGGTCACGCCCATCGTTTACACCAGCGTGCGCGATAGCGGTGTGTTGCTCACGGTGCGATACATGACGAAGCCCAAGACCCGCCGCGGCACCGAACAGCGGCTCTGGGAGCAGATACTGGAACAGTTCGCCGAGAACGACGACATCGAGCTGGCGTACCCCACCGTCCGCTACTACGACCAGTCGCAGTGACCCAGCAGCTTACAAAGACGGGGCCTCGGCTGTCGTATCAGGTCTTCGGTTCGCAGGGTCCGCCGGTCCTCTTCGTCATGGGGTTCGGGATGCCCGGGGCGGTTTGGGGGCCTCAGGTCGACGAGCTCCAAAGCGACCACCGCTGCTGCCACTACGACCATCTAGGCGTCGGTGAGAGTGATCGCGGTCCGTTCCTTCGGACGATCCCGGCGATGGCCGATGACGCGGTTCGGATCCTAGACGACCTATCTTGGGACCGTGCGCACATCGTCGGAGTTTCGATGGGGGGCATGATCGCCCAGGAGCTTGCACTTCGTTCCTCGGACCGTTGCCGGAGCCTGACCTTGGTCGCAACGCATGGTGGGGCGCCTGTCGCGTCGTTCCCGACGCTCCGAGGGTTACGGTTCTTCCTTCAGGGTCTGTTTGGCGGTCCGAAGAACCGGATGCGCTCGCTTCCACGTCTGCTCTATCCAGATGAGTTCCTCGAATCGATCGGGCCCGAGGCGATCGGTTCGCACCTCGATGTGCGCCTAGGGAATCCGCCCGCCCTCCGGACCGTGTTGGGCCAGCTCTATGCCGTGATGAGGCACTCGACCGAGTCTCGTCTCTCGCAAATCGAGCTACCGACCCTTCTCGTTCGGCCAGGGAAGGACATTCTGATTCGGCCGACGCAGACCGACCGGTTGGCCGAGCGAATTCCAAACGCCCAGGTTCTGCGCTTCGACGACGCGGGGCACGGGGTGACCTTTCAGAAGGCGGCGGAGCTCAACGCAGCCTTGCGCGAGCACTTCTCGCAACCCGGTTCGGATCAGCCAGGCGCGACTCCAGTTGTCGCTGCACGCGTCTAGAACGCGGCGCTGATCTGAATGCGCCACGCGAACTGACTGCCGTCGTCGTTGGGCGCAATCGAGTTGAGCGGCGAGGGCGGCACGCTGCTGCCACTCGTGCGGCCCAGGAAATACTGGAAGTCACTCGAGAGCTTCACGTTGTCGCGGCCGGGGATGACGAAGTACGAAAATCCGATGCCGAACGACTGGAAGTTGCTCAGATCGTCCAGGTCTGCGACCGGGACGCCCGGAGGCGGTTCGCCCTCGATTATCGGTTTCGCAACAATGCTGTACTGAGCGAAGACCTGGAGGTCATCCATGACGAAATAGCCGCCCATCAGGCTGGCCCCTGTGGAAATGACCTCGCCGGCGGGAGTGGTTGCAGTTGCGGCCGTTCCATCCTGCCCGGCGCTTATCGAGAGGAGCGCGCTCCAGCCGTTTCCGCGCGCCGACACGTCGACGGTTCCTAGGGCGATCTTCACCGGAGCGGTTCCTTGGCTCCGTCCGCCGTCCTGGTAGTGCACCGCCGCGCCTAGCCGAATTCCAAATGGAGTTCCTCGGCGTGCTGTGAGGCGATTGAAACCGGACAGCCCCCTCTCGCCCCAGCCGTACTGCGCGCGCAGGGTGACAGCGAAGTCTGCCCTGGTAGCCGATCGGATTTCAGAGAAGCCGGTTCGCAAGCCATCCGAATAGCCGAGGTTGATCGAGAAGCGACGGCGCAGGTACGTGAGCATGATGCCCTTGGAGCTACCCGGCGTATAGACGTTCTCGACGATCGAGTAGTCCAGGAAGTAGAGGTCGTTGGGGTTGATCAAGGACTCAGCGATGGTTTCGTTCATGAACAAGCCTGCTCGGATTCGAAGCCACTTCCACTTCAAGTCGATGAACGCGCGCTGAAACGAGAAGTCACCACCGGCCACGACGCCGATCCGCATGTATAAGGCTACGAATTGCGTCAGTCCGATGCCGAGCTGGAAGCGCGCGCGGGCCATATCGAACCCTTGCGAGACTTGCTTCTCCCGCTCCAGCGTCGTGGGGTCTGTCGGCGGCTTCGTTCGGTAGTTGACCGTGTAACGGGCTTGCACGAGGCCGGCGAGCGAGAGGTAGAACCAATCGTCGACGCCGACGAGGAGGCCGCTTTCGTAGCCGTAGAAGACCTCGACGTTCGTGCCGTCATCGCTTGCCGCCGCCGGCGCTTCGGCAGGCTCCTCTACCTGCGGGCTGGGTTCGTCCGAGGGCTCCGCTTCGGGGTGCTTCTGCAGCGTCGGGTCCTCCACGGGAAGCGAACTGGTGGCCCGCCCCATGTCCACGTCTGCGGTCTCGCCCTCGCTTTCTGCGTCACCCGATGGTTGAACCTCCTCCTCGGGGCCGGCGTCTCGTGTGGCTCCAAGCTCCTCGAGGCTCTCTTCTTCCGTTGGCCGGTTGGTGGGATCTTCATACGGAAGCTTGCCTGCGGTCGGTGGCGTCCGCTCGGGCTTCGGCTCTTCTTCAGCCGTCGGCTCTTCCACACCGGCGTCCTGCGCCATCGCGGACGTGCCGAAGCTGAGCACACACGCCAGCAGCAATGTCGATCTCGCGCGTGCGTTCATGAGAGCCAACTCGCGAAAGCGGTATCACATCTCTAGCCAGCATCCCAGTCGAACACCGTCGCCGTCCAGATCCGCTCGAACGGCATGGACGCAGTTCGCTGCAGCTTCCGGACTGCCTCCGCGTCTGGAGCTTCGTACTCGCAGATCATGCGCTTTCGGTCCTTCGAGAAGTAGCTGCGAATGAACGTGACCTGGTGCTGCTCGGCACACCACCCGAAACTGACCTCTTGCGCCTGCAGCTCATCGAACGACTCGGCCTCGCCAAACTTCCTTTCCACCATCACCCTTGCCATCACCCAGCCTCCAGATCTCGTGGTTCCATTTCCGACGCGGCCGCAGCCGCGGCAAGCTCGCGCTCGACAATCGTGCCCACGTGCTTCGCGTAGCCGCTGAGCTTTCGGAGCTCCTGGGCGCACTCGCGTATCGCCACTTGGTCGCCTTGCTTGCGTGCGATCCGAAGCAGCACCGCTCTCGCAAGAGCCGACTCGCTCGGCTGTTGCAGGATGCGCCCGATCGCCTCTGCCTCTGCCGCACGCGCGGCCGCGCTGTCCAACTCACCGCGCTCCGATTCGATGGCGGCGGCCTGTGTGAGGACGAAAGCGAGGCGCTGCTTGGCATCCACATCGCGGAGCTCCTGCAACGCTTCTGCGAGCGCCGACCGTTGGGTCTCTTCGCCTTTTTGGTATCGGCAAAGGGCTAGCATCGCGCGGCCGAGCGGCCGTTCGCTCCCTTCACGGAGCTTCTCGCCGATGGCGGCTAGCTCTTTGGCATGCTCACACGCTTTGTCGCCCTCTCGCTGATGAATCGATGTCATTACGAGGTGTTCGAGCGTAATGAACTCCTGCAGTCGATTGCCGTGCTTCTTTGCGAGCGCCAAGGCCTCCCGGAATGCCGCGTTGGCTTCGCTCAGCAGGCCCGCATGCAACCGGAGCAAGCCCACACCATCAAACACGGCCCATTCGGCGTCGCCCGACCGCTCCGTCAGGGCCCGCGCTTCCAACAGTAGTGCCTCGGCTTGTGCGAGGTCCCGTTCGAGAATGACCAGGCAACGCGCGGTTTCCGCCATGCCGATGGCGCGATTGTGATCGTCGGTCCCTCGGCTGGCGAGCTCGGCTCGGAGCGACAGTCGGTGCGCGTCCCCCAGCGCTCCTTCGTGCCAACGTAGGGTGCTCACCAAGGTAAATCCCAGTCGCGCGTGCTCGGGACTTCCGGCGTCTAGCGCTTCTTCAGCGAGCGCCTCGATTCGCGTCGATTCGGCGTCCGGGTCTTCTGGCCAACGCGCGCCCAGGCTGATCTGCTCGAGCTCGATTCTGAGCTTCACCCGCTCCGGATCCGGCAGCTGTTCCACGAGGCGAAGGCCGCGGCGGGCGTGCGTGTAGGCCTCGGCGTTCGCGAAAACCCGGAGGCAACGAGTGCCCGCCGCCACGCATGCGCGGGCCGCCAGGGCCGCATCTCCGCCCAAGGAGGCGTGATGAGCAAGCTCGAGCGAAATGGTCCCGTCGGGGTCGTCCCGGCCATCGAGCAATCTGGCGATTCGAAGGTGCATGAGCCTGCGGCGGGGCACGGAGATTTGCGAGTACACCACCCGATGAACCACCGCGTGGTGGAACGCGTACATCTCGGCCGAAGCCTCCAGGCTCTCCAACAGAGCGCGCCGTTCGAGCTCTGCGAGCGCGTCCATGAGCGGGTCGAAATCGAGCGACACCAGCTCGGCAAGTCGGGACGCATCGAACGCGGAGCCGAGGACCGCACCCCAGCGGAGCACATTGCGGGACTCCGGGGCCAGGCGGCCGACCCGATCGCTGATCAGCTCCTTGAGAGACCCGGGTACGGGCTCGCCCACGCTCGAAGCGCGGGCCAGCTCGCTCGCCATGAGCGCGTTGCCGCCGCTCAGGTTGAAGACCTCTGCGGCATTGGCCTTGCCTTCAATTGAACGGACCAGCTCTTCGACATCTCTCTCGGTGAGCGGAAGCAAGAGGTGCTCGTCGATGAGGCCGTCACGGCGGAAGCTTCGCAAGATCCGCATTGCAGATTCGTTGTCGATCAGCTCGCCGTCCCGGGCACCGAAGACCATTGCTACTGGGCGGGCAAGGCTCATTCGCGCGACGTAGTGGAGAAGCTCCGACGTTGCATCGTCGCACCAGTGAATGTCGTCAAATAGAAGCAGGGCAGGGGAACCCGGCCTGGCTCGGGCTGCCACCAAATCGACGACGGCCCCAAACAGGCGGTCACGGCTCTGCTCGCTCTCGGTCGAGTCGCCGAGCTCGGGCAGAAGGGGTGAGAGCGCAGCGCCGTTGGCCTGCGAAACCACATCGGGTGGCAAGCGGCGCAGCGCGTCGATCCAAGGTCCATAGGGACGACCCGCTTCGGCCTCGTACGCGCTGGCTTCGAAGACGGTGCATCCCCTCCCGCGAGCTTCTTCGCTGAGCTCGGCCAGCAATCGCGTCTTACCTACGCCGGATTCTCCTTTGAGCATGAAGACGGTCAACCGTCCCTGACCCGCGTCATCGAGAAGCGAAAGCAGGCGGCTTCGCTCTTCTTGGCGTCCGACGAAGACATCGCGGGCCCGCGGCCTCGTCGGCTGGTGTGCTGTTGGCGGCGTGCTTGCAACGGTGGGCGCGGCGCTCGAAGCTGCGGGCTCTTCTTCTTGGTGATCTGTGCCTCGGGCTGCTTCCCGCCAAGCGGTCTCGAGGGGCCCTGTCGCCTTGGCGCCAAGCTCCTTGAGCATGC
>JBGUEF010000203.1:0-6287 GCA_041821485.1 Deltaproteobacteria bacterium | reverse complement strand
CCGCTTCCTTGCTGGCGACCTCGCGCGATCAGCAGCGACAGAAATTCATCCGGCAGGCCGTGGGGGCCATCATCTCCGGCGCTGCCATTCTCGGGATCGGATGGTTTCTCGGCAACTCGGCTCTTCGGGGCGAAGCCGACTGGGTCGGCATCGGCTTCGATGGTCTTGGCATCTATTTCCTCGGTGTCGGGGCGTTCGACCTCGTCGCCGCCCTAAGGAGCTGACTCGGGTGAGGCTGACCCTTCCAAAGATTCTCTGGTTCTTCGCCGCCGTGGGCATCGCATGGGGGTTGAACACGTGGCGCCAGAGCGCCGCCATGCATGGCCTCGATGCTGCCCGTGACGGAGACCGCGGCGCAGCGGAAAGCTGGGTGGATCGCGCCCTCCGAGAGAGTGGGTGCGAGCTCCACGAGGCTAAGGGCTACATCTCTTCGTCGACCACCAGGCAGTACGTCCGGCGGCCCGACTACGTAGAAACGTTCGTCGAAAAGCTCTACGCCGGCGGGGCTTCCGAAATCGAGGTCTGCGATTCCGACGCGCTCGGTTTTAGGTTCGCTCACTACCTCGTGGTCACACTGCCGGACGATGCGAGTAAGCACGAGCAGATCATCGCGGACGCCCAGAGCTTCGTGCGGCGCGATGCGGTGGTCTACCGAGGCGTGACTTCGACCGAAGTCGAGGAGATCGTCCGTCGGTCGACCCTCGTCGGAAAGCACCGCGTGCTCGTCGATTTGCCTGCAGAAGCCGACTGAATCGGGATTCGGGCGCCTCCGTAGACTCGTGCTATAGGCCTGCCGCTCTGCACGCAATAGGCACGACATTGAGGAGGCAAGCGCCGTGAACATTCACGAGTATCAGGCAAAAGAGCTCTACCGAAAGTACGGTATCCCCGTGCCGAAGGGTATCGCTTGCATGTCGGTTGAAGAAGCGACCGCCGCGGCCAAGAAGCTCATCGAGGAGACGGGTAACGAGGTCGTCGTCGTCAAAGCGCAGATTCATGCGGGAGGCCGAGGCAAGGCGGGTGGCGTGAAGGTCGTCAAGGGTGTGGGCGCCGCAACCGAAGCGGCCACCGACATCCTCGGCAAGACGTTGATCACCCACCAAACCGGTCCCGAGGGCAAGGTCGTGCAGCGCCTGCTCGTCGAGCAAGGCCTCGCGATCAAGAGCGAGCTCTATCTTGCGCTAGTCGTCGACCGCGAGACCCGCCGAATCGCGATCATGGCTTCGACCGAAGGCGGCATGGACATCGAAGAAGTCGCCGCGAGCACTCCGGAAAAGATCCAAACCATCGCCATCGACCCGGCCGTCGGCTTGCAGGGCTACCAGATTCGTCAGCTCGCATTCGGGCTCGGGCTCAGCAAGCAAGAACAGAAAAACTTCAGCAAGCTCATCACCGGCCTCGCAAAGCTCTTCGAGCAAGAAGACTGCTCGATCGCTGAAATCAACCCGCTCATCCTCACCGAGGACGAGCAGGTCGTCGCGCTCGACGCCAAGGTGAACTTCGATTCCAACGCGGAGTTCCGCCACAACGACTTCTGGAACTCGGTGCGCGACCTTTCGGAGGAGGCGCCCACCGAGACCGAGGCCAAGGAAGCCGGGCTCTCGTTTATCCAGCTCGATGGAAACATCGGATGCCTCGTCAACGGGGCCGGCCTTGCCATGAGCACGATGGACACCATCAAGTATTTCGGCGGCGAGCCCGCGAACTTCCTCGACGTCGGTGGCGGCGCGAGCCAGGAAGCCGTGACCAAGGCCTTCCGGATCATCCTCCAGTCGGACACGGTCCAGGGCATCTTCGTCAATATCTTCGGCGGCATCATGCGCTGCGACACCATCGCCAACGGCGTGGTTGCGGCCACCAAGGAGCTCGGCCTCGAGGTTCCGCTCGTGGTCCGGCTCGAGGGCACCAAGGTCGAAGAGGGCCGCAAGATCCTCGACGAGTCGGGGCTGGCGATCACCTCTGCGGCCACGATGGCCGAGGGCGCTCAGAAAATCGTCGAGCTGGCAAAGGGATAAGAGCGATGTCGATTCTCGTAGATAAGAACACCAGGCTCGTCGTTCAGGGCATGACAGGCAGCGTCGGCCAGTTCCACACCGAGCAGATGCTTGCCTACGGCACCAAGGTGGTGGCCGGATGTACCCCCGGCCGTGGCGGTCAGTCGCTGATGGACGTGCCGGTTTTCGACACGATGCGCGACGTAGTGAAGCAGACCGGCGCCAACGCATCCTGCGTCTTCGTGCCCCCGCCATTTGCCGCGGACGCGATCCTCGAGTCGGTCGACGCGGAGGTGCCGCTCGTCGTCTGCATCACCGAGGGCATCCCGGTGATGGACATGATCAAAGTTCGACGAGTTCTAGATTCGCAGGATAAGACCCGGCTCATTGGGCCGAACTGCCCCGGGGTCATCACTCCGGACCAATGCAAAATCGGAATCATGCCGGGCCACGTCCACAAGGCAGGGCGCATCGGCGTCGTGTCCAAGAGCGGCACGCTGACCTACGAGGCCGTCGGTCAGCTGACCGCACTCGGCATCGGCCAGAGCACGGCGGTCGGCGTTGGCGGTGACCCGATCAATGGGACCGACTTCATCGATATCTTGAAGCTCTTCAACGAGGACCCCGACACCGATGGGGTGATTCTGATCGGCGAAATCGGCGGTAACGCCGAGGAGCAGGCGGCGGCTTGGATCAAGGAGAACTTCGAGAAGCCGGTCGCCGGGTTCATCGCGGGGCGCACGGCGCCTCCTGGCAAGCGCATGGGCCATGCGGGCGCCATCATCAGCGGTGGCAAGGGCACCGCGGATGCTAAGATTGAGGCCCTCGAAGACGCCGGCGTGAAGGTCGCGCCGACGCCATCCGACATGGGCACCACACTGCAGAGCCTTCTCTAGTCACGAGTACCTGGAGGGAGAAAACGATGTCGAAGAAACCGATGCGTGTCGCGGTCACGGGTGCCGCAGGCCAGATTGGCTACAGCCTTCTCTTCCGAATCGCTGCGGGCGAAATGCTCGGCAGCGACCAACCGGTCATCCTCCAGCTTGTCGACATTCCGCCAGCCATGAAGGCAGTGAGCGGCGTCATGATGGAGCTCGAGGACTGCGCGTTCCCGGTCCTTGCTGGCATGGAAGCCAGTGACGACCCGGCGACGGGCTTCAAAGACACCGACGTGGCCCTGCTCGTGGGCGCCCGCCCGCGTGGCAAGGGCATGCTCCGCAAGGACCTGCTCGAGGCCAACGGCGCGATCTTCACTGGCCAGGGCAAGGCGCTGAGCGATTTCGCCAGCCGCGACGTGAAGGTGCTCGTCGTCGGCAACCCTGCCAACACCAACAGCTACATCGCGATGAAGAACGCGCCGGACCTGGATTCGTCATGCTTCACTGCCATGGTGCGTCTCGATCAGAATCGCGCGATGTCGCAGGTTGCGGCCAAGACCGGGCGTCCGGTCACGGACGTCAAGAAGGTGACGATTTGGGGCAACCACTCGGCGACTCAGTATCCAGACCTCTTCAATGCGGAGATCGACGGCAAGAGTGTAGCTGGCCTCATCAACGATCAGGCCTGGATCGAGAACGAGTTCATTCCGACCGTGCAGCAGCGGGGCAAGGCGATCATCGACGCGCGCGGGCTCTCGAGCGCGGCTTCGGCGGCCAATGCGGCGATCGACCACATCCGTGATTGGCATCTCGGTACCCCAGACGGTGACTGGGCCTCGATGGCGGTTCCGTCGGACGGCAGTTATGGCGTGCCTGAAGGCATCATCTATGGCTTCCCGTGCACCTGCAGTGGCGGGAGCTGGTCCATCGTCCAGGGGCTGGAGGTCAACGACTTCAGCCGCGCGAAGATGGATGCCACGGCGGCTGAGCTTCAAGAGGAAGCTGCCGCGGTCGCACATTTGGTCTAGGCTTCGGCCAACCTCATCGAGGCGGAGCCCGTATGCGAAAGCCCAGGCTGGTCGAAGAGCACGAAGCGGAAGGCAAGCGCATCGTCGTGGACGGTCAGCACATTTTCGTCCGAGAAGCAGGCGAGGGTGAGCCGGTCCTGTTTCTGCATGGCGTGCCGTCGAGCTCGTTCCTCTTTCGCAAGATGCTTCCGGAGATCGCAGCGCAAGGGCTTCGGGCGGTCAGCTTCGACTTTCCAGGGGCCGGGCTGAGCGACAAACCCAAGGACATCGGTTACGACTGGCACGAGCTCGCGAAGTGGGTCGGCCGCGTCGTCGATGCGCTGGCGCTCCCTCCGGTGCATCTCGTCTTGCATGACATCGCCGGGCCAATTGGCGCGGAGTGGGCCATCCAGAACCCGGTGAAGGTTCGCTCCATCACGTTCACCAATACGGTGATGGATGTCGCCCACTACCGGCCGGCCTTTCCCATGTGGTCGTTCCGTGTACCTGTTCTGCGGCACGTGGTCTTTTCGACCTTGAACGCCGTCGTCGCCTTGAAGCTCTTCCGTCATTCCGGTGTCAAGAACCCCGACTGCATCGATGAAGACGTGGTCGAGAGCTATCTCTATCTGGTCAGGAACAACGGGGGGCATCACAGCTTCCTCGAAATCATGGACGGCTTGGATTGCACGGAACAGCATCGGGACTACCTCCGTGACGGTCTGCTTGCGATCGACAAGCCCATGCAGCTCGTTTGGGGCGAGCAAGAGATCGCGATACCGAAGGCGCAGCTCCACTACATCAAGCAAGTGTTTCCGCTGCGTGCAGAGCAGATGGTCGATGCCGGTCACTTCATCCAAGAAGAGCAACCCGCGGTCGTTGCCGCACATATCACGGCCTTCGCCAAGGGCATTGCCCAGCAATCAAAACGCGCTACCCCGTGAAGCGACTTCGTCGCCACGGGGCTTCGCCCCCAGCACCAACAACAGAAAGAAGAGGAGCCACCATGGCTGTCGAACGTACGCTTAGCATCATCAAGCCCGACGCTGTCGAGCAGAACAACATCGGGAACATCATCGCCATGATTCAGGGCTCCGGCCTTCAGGTCCTGGGCATGCGCATGCTTCACCTGAGCCGCGCGCAGGCCGAGGGCTTCTATGAGGTTCACAAGGAACGACCGTTCTTCGGCGAGCTCGTCGAGTTCATGACGCGTGGGCCCGTCGTCGTGATCGCGCTCGAGGCCGATGATGCCGTGGCGCGCTACCGCACCCTGATGGGCTCGACCAACCCTGCGGAAGCCGACGATGGCACCATCCGCAAAGCCTACGGCACCGACATTGGCGAGAACGCCTGCCACGGCTCGGACAGCGTCGAGAACGGTAAAATCGAAGTCGGGTACTTCTTCCCCGAGTATCTCCTCAAGTAGGTCATGGGCGACTCAAGCGAAAGCCAGTTGCGCCCACTCATCGAGCAAGCGTTCGAAGATCGTTCGAAGCTCGAAGATGCGCAGTACCGCAGCGCCGTCGAGGAGACGATCGAGCTCCTGGACAAGGGCAAGGTTCGCGTCGCGACGCGTGGTGAAGACGGGGAGTGGACCGTTCACGCGTGGACGAAGCAGGCGATTCTTCTCTACTTCGGGATCCGCAGCATGGAGCGGGTGGAAATCGGCGCGTACGAGTACCACGACAAGATTCCCCTCAAGAAGAACCTCGATCAGCAAGGCGTGCGAGTCGTCCCGCCCGGCACGGTCCGCTACGGCGCCCACCTGGAGCCCGGTGCCATTCTCATGCCGGGCTACGTGAACATCGGCGCGTACGTAGGCGCCGGGTCGATGGTCGACACCTGGGCCACAGTCGGTTCCTGTGCGCAGGTCGGCAAGGGCGTGCATCTGTCTGGCGGAGTTGGCCTCGGCGGAGTCCTCGAGCCCCCTGGTGCCACGCCGGTCATCATCGAGGACGGCGCCTTCGTCGGCTCCCGGGCCATCGTCGTGGAGGGTTCCCGCATCGGTGAAGAAGCGGTGCTCGGCGCTAACGTCGTGATCACGGCCAGCACGAAGATCATCGACGTCACCGGCGCGGAGCCGGTCGAGATGAAGGGCTACGTCCCGCCACGCTCAGTCGTCATCCCCGGCACCCGCACCAAGAAGTTCCCAGCAGGCGAGTACCAGATCCCAGTCGCGCTAATCATCGGAAAGCGAAAAGCAAGCACCGACAAAAAGGTCACCCTCAACGAAGCCCTCCGAGACTTCGGCGTATCAGTCTAAGCAGCCAACCGAGACACGGGGATCCTGCGGACGGCGCGGCGTGCTCACAGGTTCACCGGGTCTCGGACAAACACGACACGGGGTTGCGCCGGACGGGGCGCCTTGCAGAGGTGGCCGGAGGGGCTTGGGGCCTGAGGCCACGCAA
>JBGUEF010000202.1:0-6287 GCA_041821485.1 Deltaproteobacteria bacterium | reverse complement strand
ACCAAACGCGACGGCAAATCCCAGGACCGGAAGCAGGACCAGCTGCGCGCCGAGCCCAATCATGACCGCGCGGGGCTTGTCGAAGATGCGGCGAAAATCATCGACCCGCAGGCCGAGACCCATCGCTAACATGATCATCGCGACGGTGAACGGCAGGAAGTACTGAACGGCGACGCTCTGCTCTTCCATGGCCTACGACCGATCCGGTGCAATCCGCGTCCCGATGACACGCGTCACGTTCAACCAGGCAATCATTCTGGCCGACAGGAGCGGCTTGCCCGTGTTCATGAACGCTACGCTGATGTCGCGGTCGGGGTCGGCCCAACCGAGGACGTTGGTGAAACCGAGATGACCATACGCGTTGGCCGTACGAGGCCCGTAGAAACCAAACGTCCGTCCTCCCAGCATGAAGCCCATCGAAAGCGGAATCGGCATCATCAAGACGCGATCGACTTGGCCCGTCACCTGAGGTTCGATCGCTCTGGCAATCGTTCGCTGTTCGAAGACACGGGTGTCCTCGTAGGTCCCGCCGCACAGGAGCGTTTCGAAAAATCGTGAAATTTCTTCGGGCGTTGCGATGATGTTGCCAGAGGGCACCACCCCCGTCCGGAAACGCGAATCGTTGCTCAATTCGACGAGCTCGCGCATCGACGCGCCGAACGCGACCTTCACGAGATTCTTGTATGGCCATGTTGGTGTGGGTCCGGTGAATGCATCGACCGCGACCTGGTCGAGCTGCTCTGGGGCCACGCCATAGTTGAAGTGCTCCATCCGGAGCGGATCGCGGACTTTGGCGGTCAGAAAGTCCCTGATGCTCTCGCCCGTCACGCGCTGGATGATCTCCGCCAGAATGAACCCGCTCGTGACCGCCTGGTAGGCCTGCACACTGCCCGGTCGATGAGTTGGCTCCAGATCGCAGACGGCCCGAGTAATCTCCGCCGGTTGCGACAACATGTCGAGGTCGATCGCTTCTTCCGGCGTCGTTGGAATCCCGGCGCGGTGAGTGAGGAGGTCGCGAATGGTGATGTTGTGCTTCCGGCGTTTCGCGAACTCTGGAATGAACGTGGCGACTGGCTCATCGACGTGGAGCTGGTCCTCTTCCTGTAAGAGGTGAATCAGCATCGCGGTAACGCTCTTTGAGCCAGAGAAGAAGTTGTACAGCGTGTTGGGCGTCGCCTTCACCAAAGGCGTGCCCTCAGGGTCTTGAGGACTGTTCCCGCGGGCGTGACCGATCGCGCGATCGAGAATGATCTCGCCCCTTCGCCGAATGCACAGCGCGATGGCCGGGTGGAGTCCCACCTTGTAGAAACTCACGACGGCATCCCAGATCGCTTCGACGTCCTGCGGGGCCAAGCCTACCCCTCGCGGATCCGTCTCGCGGTGACTCCTGGTGGTCACCTCGTCTGGATCGAAGGTGCGGACGCTGACGGGAAGCAGGTCTCGAAGCCGGGGCCTCTGCATCAACCGCCTCGTGGGTAGCCGAGGTTCGGTTGTAGCCAGCGCTCGGCGTCGGCAACGGTCATCTTCTTTCGGCGCGCATAGTCCTCGACCTGATCGCGGTCGATTGGACCCACGGCGAAGTAGCGGGACTTCGGATGACCTAAATAGATGCCGCTGACGCTCGAGGCCGGGTTCATCGCGAAGTGCTCCGTCAGGGAGATTCCGACCTCGTTGGCACCGAGCAAGTCCCACAAGGTTCCCTTCTCCGTGTGATCGGGACATGCCGGGTAGCCAAAGGCTGGCCGGATGCCGTGGTACTTCTCCGCGATGAGCTCTTCGTTGCTCAACCCGTCTTCGGGCTCATAACCCCACTCCCGGCGGGCGCGCTCGTGCATCAGCTCGGCAAATGCTTCTGCCAAACGGTCCGCGAGCGACTTGACCATGATGGCATTGTAGTCGTCGTGGTCTTGCTCGAAGTGTCGGGCAAGCTCGTCGACACCGAGGCCCGTGGTCACCGCGAATGCCCCGATGTGATCTCGCAGGCCGCTGCTCGCAGGCGCCACGAAATCCGAAAGACAGAAGTAGGGTTGCTCGTTGGGCTTCGTCGCCTGTTGGCGCAACATGTGAAAACGCACCTTTTCACGGCTGCGCGCTTCGTCGCCCCAGACGACGATGTCGTCGCCGTCTCGGTTCGCTGGCCAAAATCCGTACACGCCACGGGGAGTGAGGAGCTTCTCGGAGATGATGCGGTCGAGCAGCGCGCGGCCGTGATCGTAGAGCTCTCGCGCAGCAGCGCCGTGATGCTCGTGCTCCAGGATCTTTGGAAACTTCCCTTTGAGCTCCCAGGCCGAGAAGAAGAATGTCCAATCGATATAGTGTGCGATCTCTTCGAGGCTGACGTCATCGATGACTCGCCGCCCCTGGAAAGCCGGCGTCGGCACGTCTTCGCTTCCCCATTCGATCTGTGCCCCGTTCTCGCGCGCGATCCCGAGCGAAATCAGCTCCCGGTTCTGCCGATGCTCGAACAGCTTCCGGGACTTCTCTTGCTCGCTTCGATTCTTCGCATCGAGCACCGTTCTGCGTTCAGGGCTCAACAGATCGGACACGACATTGACGACGCGCGACGCGTCTAGGACGTGCACGGTGCTGTGGTCGTAGGAAGGCGCGATCTTGACGGCGGTGTGCGCCCGGCTAGTGGTCGCGCCACCGATCAAGAGGGGAAGGTTCATCCCGCGTCGCTGCATCTCAGAAGCCACGTAGACCATCTCGTCGAGCGACGGTGTGATGAGTCCGCTCAGCCCCACGATGTCGCAGCCCTCGGCTACGGCAGCATCGAGGATCTTGTCGGCCGGCACCATGACGCCCAGGTCGACGACCCCGTAGTTGTTGCAGCCGAGCACGACGCCGACGATGTTCTTTCCGATATCGTGCACGTCGCCCTTCACCGTCGCGAGCAGCACCTTAGCCTGAACGCTGCCCTCGGCATTCTCGTCCTCCATGAAAGGCTCGAGATGCGCGACGGACTTCTTCATGACTCGCGCGCTTTTCACCACCTGGGGAAGGAACATTTTGCCCGCACCGAAGAGGTCGCCGACGACCGCCATGCCTTTCATCAGCGGTCCTTCGATGACATCGAGCGGACGCGGATACTTCAGGCGGGCTTCCTCCGTGTCTTCGATGACGAAGTCCACGACTCCGTTGACCAGAGCGTACGAGAGCCGGGCTTCGACCGGGGCCTCGCGCCAGCGGAGGTCGTGTTTTTGCCTCTTGCCCCTGCCTTTCACCGTCTCCGCCAGCGTGACGAGGCGCTCGGTCGCGTCAGCGCGGCGGTTGAAGAGGACGTCCTCGACATGCTCGAGGAGCTCTTTCGGGACCTCTGCGTAGACCTCGAGTTGGCCGGCGTTGACAATCCCCATGTCCATGCCCGCAGCGATTGCGTGGTAGAGGAACGCCGAATGCATGGCTTCGCGCACCCGATTGTTGCCCCGAAACGAGAAGCTCAGGTTGCTCACCCCGCCGCTGATCAACGCTCCCGGACAACGCTCCTTGATCTGCCGCGTCGCCTCGATGAAGTAGATCGCGTACTCATTGTGCTCCTCGATCCCGGTAGCTACTGCGAATACGTTGGGGTCGAAGACGATGTCGGTAGGCGCGAACCCTGCCTCTTCGACGAGGATCCGGTATGCACGAGCGCAGATCTCGACCTTCCGCTCGATGGTGTCGGCCTGTCCTTCTTCGTCGAAAGCCATCACTACGGCGCCAGCACCGTAGCGGCGCACTCGACGAGCCTTCTCGAGGAACTCGGCCTCGCCCTCTTTCAAGCTGATGGAATTGACGAGGGATTTGCCCTGAACGCACTTCAGACCGGCTTCGAGAACACTCCATTTGGAGCTGTCGATCATGATCGGCACACGCGAAATCTCGGGTTCGGCGCCTATGAGATTCAAAAACCTGGTCATCGCTTGCTCGGAGTCGAGCATGCCTTCGTCCATGTTGATGTCGATGATGTTTGCGCCGTTACGTACCTGCTGAAGGGCCACAGAGACCGCTTCCGGGTAGTCGCCTCCGGTGATCAGCTGCCGGAATTTGGCCGAGCCGGTCACGTTGGTCCGCTCGCCAACCATGAGGAAATTGGTCTCTGGGCGAACTACCAACGGCTCGAGCCCGCTGAATCGCGGATAGTGCGCTTCACGCTCGGGTTTCGGGCGCGGCGGCACGTCCCGGACGGCCTCGGCGATGGCCCGGATGTGGTCCGGCGTCGTACCGCAGCAACCACCAATGATGTTGATCATCCCGTCCACGGCGAAGCCGCGTAGGAGCTCGGCCATCTCTTGCGGAGTTTGATCGTAGCCGCCGAACGCGTTGGGCAGACCTGCGTTGGGATAACAATGCACGTGGCAATCAGCGATACCGGCAAGCTCGTTCAGGAACGGGCGCATCTCCTGCGCCCCCAGCGAGCAATTGATCCCCACTGCCAGCGGCCGAGCATGCTCGATCGAGACGTAGAACGCCTCGACGGTCTGGCCGGACAAGGTGCGGCCGCTCTTATCTACGATGGTGACCGAAATCACGATGGGAAGACGGACGCCCTTTTCGGCAAAGACGTCGTCGATCGCACAGAGCGCAGCCTTGGCATTGAGTGTATCGAAGATCGTTTCGACGAGCAGGAGGTCCGAGCCACCATCGATCAAGCCGCGCACTTGCTCCGCATATGCTTCGCGCGCTTGGTCGAACGTGAGCGCTCGGAAGCCTGGATCATCGACGTCCGGACTGAGGCTCAGGGTCTTGTTGAGCGGGCCGATTGCGCCGGCAACGAAGCACGGCTTGTCGGCGCGACTGGCGGTTGCCTCTTTAGCAAGGCGCGCCGCGGCAACGTTGAGATCGTACACCACTTCCTGCAGGTCGTAGTCCGCTTGGGAGAACGCGTTCGCGTTGAACGTGTTGGTTTCGATGATGTCCGCGCCGGCGTCTAGGTACTCCTCGTGGATCCCACGGATCACGTCCGGCCGCGTGAGAACGAGCAGATCGTTGTTGCCTTGCAGGCTCCCCGGATGATCGCGAAACCGGTCGCCCCGGAAGTCCGCCTCCGTGAGGCCCGCGCGCTGGATCATCGTGCCCATCGCACCGTCGAAGAAGACGATCCGTTCCTCGATTAGCTTCTTCAGCCGCTGTGTCGTTGCCTTGTCGCTCATGCTGTCCAAACCTCGCTCAGAGGGACTGCCGTATTGACCCAAAAGAGGGGCCTGCGCCCGTAGAAGGCTTGCAGAGTTCCCCTCTGGTACGGGGCATCGGGCAGCTGATTATGATATAATCCTGATGGGTTAAGGTAAGATGCTTAGACTGGTGCGCTGCCGATGAATACCGACAGACTGGCCTTTGGTACCGCGTGGGTTCGCTTCTTGTTGGCGGCTTGCGGAATTTGGCTCGTACCGCTCCTGTATCCCCCGATGACCGCGCATCGCTGGGTGTTCATCGCGTATGCCGGTGTCGCGATCGTGGAGCAGTTTCTGATCTGGCGCGATATCGCAGGTCCCTGGCGTCCATTCTTAGGCGGTATCCTCGATATGGCGCTGCTGACGTTCATCGTCCAGCGGATCGGCTCATCTCGCACCGTGATCGTGGCGCTCTACTTCGTTGCCGGCATCGTCAACTCACTTGTGGTGACGCCCAGAATGGGGGTCCTGCTCTCGAGCATCGGCGCGGCGATGTACTCGTCGGTCGTCATCATGGAGGTCCGTGGAGCGCTTCCGTTCGCGCCAGACGGACCGGCCTGGCTTCAGGCAAATCGGCCCGACGCGCTCGAAGGGTTCTTGCAAGCCTTCATGGTCACCGTCCTTCTGATGTTCTGCACTGCGATCGTCGCCACGCTGATCCAGAAGATCAATCAACGCGAGAACCAACTCGTAGTCGCCAACGAACGTCTCGGGGAGCTCTCCCGGCAGGACCCGTTGACCAAGCTTTGGAACCGCCGGCACATCCTGAGCCACATCGAACAGGGCCTAGCCTGGTTGAATCGTGGACGGCCCATGGCGGTTGTCATGATCGACCTGGACCAGTTCAAACGGGTCAATGACAACCATGGCCACCTCGAAGGGGACCAAATGCTTCAAAGCGTGGCGGACGCGCTCCGAAGATCGACCCGCGAGGTCGACGTTGTGGGCCGCTATGGCGGCGACGAATTCGTCATCGTCCTTCCGGACACGAATCAGGAGGAGGGACGGGTCGCAGGAAACCGTTTCGTCACGGCAATCCGCGAGGTCGGCATGAAGTTCGACCCGGCGAACGCGGTGACCGCCAGCGCAGGGCTGAGCATCGCCCGCCCAGGGGATACGGTCGAAGTCGTCTTG
>JBGUEF010000201.1:0-6356 GCA_041821485.1 Deltaproteobacteria bacterium | reverse complement strand
GGCATCGCGGCCGCCTCACTCGTATTCCGCGGCGAGCGCGTCGACGAACTTGTGAGTCCACAAAATCGCGTCTTTGCGGCCCCCGTCAGCGTCGAGAATCCCCTGCGCCAGGAGTCCTGTCTTGCGGTATCCCGCTGCGACGAACGCGGTCGAAATCTCGACGTTGTCGTTGGGTGCAAACGCGAAGGTGGCCACGATTCCCCGACCCTCAAGGTTCTCTGCGAGAACTCGGAGGCCCGCGATCACCGCCAAGGTCTCGTTCTCACTCGTCGGTAGGCGCAATACCTCGACGAGGGCATGCCCGAAGCAATCTTGGAACTCGGCCGAGAGGTAGTTGGTCTTGCTGCGACGAACGCCGAGGTCGTAATAGATGCGCTCCGCGTCGCGCCCGAACATATCGAATGACCCGAAGGCAGGGTTCTTGCGCCACGCTGCGTCGCGCGCGGAGAGGGCATCCTTTTCGGTTGCGGGTCGAACCGAGGCGCCCTTGATCTTCTCTGGGATGTCTGCCGCGGCCTTCTTGGCGGCGTTGATCGTTCGTTCGGTGAGCTTGGTCGATGCGTCAGTGACTTCGATCGACGCCGTCTTGTCGCCGATCACACATCCACACAGATGCCCGTCACTGCGTTTGTAGAAGCCGGGGATCGTCCCTTCACGAACGAAGCCGACGCGCGTCCACGAAGACACCTCGTCCTTTTCGACCAGGGTGATGACCTTCTCGACGTTCTCTTGAGTCGCGACGGATTGAATGTAGAGCCGCTTCGCCGGGAGCGCGCCCGCACGGAAGTCGATCACACGAATGGATCGCGTTCGACGGTTCAACAGGAGGCAAAGGTAAGCGCTGTCGCTCCGAAAATAGAGCTCCTCGACCGTAGGCTTTTTTTGGGGTCGTTTGGCGGCGGCAGCTTTCGCTCGAACCATGCGTCAACACCTTGAAAATACTTTAGTTTTTGAGAACGAGGCGGAATGTAGTGTGTCGATCCCATCGTGTCAAAAGGACAGGGGCAGGCCCGACACACGGACCTGCCCCTTCCTGATGGTCGAAGCTCGACTACTTGAGTGCTGCGTCGATCGCGGCCTTGAAAGCCGGGTAGGGCTGGGCGCCCTGAAGCAGCTTGCCGTTGATGAAGAACGACGGCGTGCCGATTCTCGCGCCAGCCTTGGTCACAGCCGCCATGTCGGCGTCGACCGCAGCTTTGTGCTTGCCCGAGTCGAGGGCGGCCTTGAAGGCCTTCATGTCGATTCCGCCGACCTGCTCAGCGAATTTCTCGAGATTCTCTCGCGAAAGCGCCTTCTGGTTCTGGAAAAGGAGATCGTGGTAGGCCCAGAACGCCTTATCGCCCTTCTGAGCAAACACCTCACGACCTGCCTGTGCGGCCGGCTGCGCGTCCTTGTGGAATGGTAGCGGGTAGTCGCGCCACACAATTTGTACCTTGTCGCCGTACTCCTTCATGACCTGAGCGACAGTCGGATTGACCCGGCTGCAGAACGGGCACTGGAAGTCGCTGAACTCCTGGATCACGACCTTGGCGTTTTTGGCACCCTTGCTGGGAGCGTTCTTGGGAACCGGGATGTCGTAGACTTTGTTGGCGTCCGGCGCGGCGGCGGCCGGTGCCGTCTTCGGGCCGGTCTCGCCCGTCGAGATGGTCTTTGCGTAGACCTCGGACCTCGCTGTGCCCTTGGCGACGAGCGCCTTGGCCTTGGCGAGCTCCTCGTCGATCACCGCCGTGAAGGCCGGCAGTGGCTGAGCGCCACGGAGGTTACGACCGTTGATGAAGAACGCCGGGGTACCACGGGCGCCCAAGCTGCTGGCCAGTGCCTGCTGCTCCTGGATCGTCTTGCCGTACTTGTCGTCCGCGAGCGCCTTCTTGAACTTGGACATGTTCAACCCGAGCTCCTTGGCCCACTTTTCGAGGTTCTCGGTCGTCAGGGCTTTCTGATTCGCGAACATCTTCTCGTGCATCGCCCAGAAGCCCTTGTCGCCCTTCTGCGCATGGGCTTCGAGAGCGGCGTTGGCCGCGGGCTTGGCGTTCTTGTGGAAGGGGAGAGGGTTGTTCATCCAAACGACCCGAACGTCCTTGCCGTACTTGTCTTCCACCGACTTGAGGGTCGGCTCCACGCGGCCGCAGAACGGGCACTCGAAGTCGCTGATCTCGACGATGGTCACGAGCGCGTCGTCCGGACCCTTTTGCGGCTCGTTACCCTTGAGCGGGACCTTGTACACAGCCTTGGGGTCCGGCTGACCCGCCTTAGGTTTCGCCGCGGGAGCAGCGGCTTTGGTGAGGCCGTCCTTCGTGAGCGTGGCGTACAGTTGTTCCTTCTTCACGCCAGCCTTGAGGAGACCTTCGGCCGTTGCGATCTCTTCGTCGATGATCTTCTTGAACGCCGCGATGGGTTGCGCGCCGCGCAATGTCCGCCCGTTGACGAAGAAGTACGGCGTACCACGTGCACCGACCTGCGCCGCGAGGGCCTGATCGGCATCGATGGCCTTCTTGTGCGTTCCCTCATCGATGGCCTTCTTCACGCCCGCCATGTCGAGACCTGCCTTCTGCGCGTACTCCTCGAGCTGCTCGCGCCCCAGTGCTTTCTGGTTGGCAAAGAGCACGTCGTGCACCTCCCAGAATTTCTCGCCACCGCCCTGCGCGTTGGCTTCCATCGCCACGGCAGCCGCGGGCCCCGCGTTGGGGTGGAAGGGCAGCGGGTTGTTACGCCAGACAATCCGAACCTTCTCGCCGTACGTGTCGACGATTTCCTTCGTCGTCGGCAAGACCCGAGCGCAGAAGGGGCATTGGAACTCGCTGAACTCGACGATAGTGACCAGTGCGTCCTTGGGCCCCTTGGAGGGCTGTGTGTCGGTGACGGGGATCTTGTACCGTTCGGCATCACCCGGGACTGCGACGTCCGCGGCTTGCGCCTCCTCGCCGACACCGGTGTCGGTACCGGACCGCGAACCCACGACGTGTCCGAGCGCGAACCCGCCGATGGCCATCACGATGGCCAATAGAATTGATGAACCTTTACTCATATCTTTATCCTCCCGCTGCGACTGCGCGGCGAGCTTGAAACAAAACTCAACGTTCGAATGAACAAACCAAATGCCGGGACGACCGCCCACGAGAGGCGGCCGGCGCTAGCGCGGTGGTCGTTCGACTCTGCGTGAATGTTCGGTCCGCGCGTCTCCGTCGACCCGTACATCCATTCGGATGCCCGTGCGGGGAGGCGCGCTCCAGCGAATCGGTTGGCCAAAACTCATGGCCACCGGGACGAGCGTGTTGACCGACGTGCCGTGCGTGCTCGCAGGCATGCAACGTGGGTCATCCGACCGTTCGCACCACAACGGCGGCCCGACGGGCGCCTCGCGGATCTGTGCGCCGTCGCTGCAGCCCTCCGCCGAAAGCCGTTCGCACATGCAGTCGGCCGCATTGGCCGATGCAGCGTCGAGCAAAAGCACCGCGGCGACGGCTAGTACCTGGAGGAGGGTTCTCATGAAGGCGAAGTGAAAGTGTACTGCTCTGATGAGCGCCCGCAAGAAGTTCCCAAAACGAAACCGCCAGCGGGGGGTGAAACCGAGGGTGGGTGATGTCGGATAATGGGAGAGGAGAGAGTACAGATTGCGGTTCGGTTTCACCCCCCGTAGCTCGTGGGGTGAACGCCGGGTCTCCGAGGTCTATTCCATCGAAGATGCGGGCGGTGAGATTGCGTACGGAAACCCCGGGATGGTTTCGCTCAACAGACGTTCGAGTGCGTTGAAACCACGCGTTTCGGCCAGCGCGCGTCCAACATAAACGAGGCTTTGGGGGTACCACTGTAGGAAGTTGGGGTTTTCGCGGACTCGATCGATGAAGATGAAGCGACCGGCGTCTTTGAGCTTGCGGTGGAGTGCGACGTACCAGAATTCGCGGCGCAGCACGGAGGGCTCGATACGACGCAGTGCGGCATAGCGTTCGATCATCGAGTCCTGCAACTCCAGGTCGAGGGACACGTAGGAATCGCAGAGCAAGGCGACGAGGTCGTATGCCCGAGGTCCGAGCAGCGCATCCTGGAAATCGATGAGGGTGAGCGCGTCCTCCGGCCCCACCATCAGGTTCTTCGATTGATAGTCCCGGTGTACGAAGCCGTAGGGCATCGCCTCGATCTCGCGCACGATCGCCGAGAACGCGTCACGAAGCGTCGCGGTTTGAGCGGGCTCGAGCGGACCGAACGGGGCTTCGAGCCCCCACTCCCGAAAATGATCGAGCTCCCAGTCGAGCAGGTCACGGTCGAAGGTTCGCTGGGAGACAATCGAGGCTGGGGGTAGATCTGCGCATCGTTCGTGCAGGTCAGCGAGCAGATCGATCGCGCTTGCGTAAAGCCGTGGCCATTCGGCCCGTGGGGTGCCACGGAGTTGCTGCTCGAAGGTCAGGTCGCCGAGGTCCTCCAGCACGATGATCCGATTCGCGAGGTCCTCGACGTAAATCGACGGGACCGCAAGCCCCTTCGACTCGAGGAGCTCGGCCACCTCGAGAAATGGCAGCCGCTGATTGTCGGGCTGCGTACCCCCCTCGTCGCTTTGAAACGCGTCTTCGGGCAGTTGCATGGCGATGACGGTTGCCGGACGGCCGGCGGGGGGCTCGGCGACTCGCACGCGAAAATAGCTTCGCGTCGAAGCATCCCCTCGCAGCTTGATGACCTCGGCCGAGGGCACGGGCTCGCCATACAGCTCCAATAGGGCTCGACTGAGGTTGGGCTGCGTCATGGGCGGGCGCAGCGTACGTCAGTTGGGCGAGTTTGCGAAGAGAGCTATCGTCCCCCCGAGCGATGACAGACCCAGGAGCCATTGGCGTCGGAACCACACTGGCTGGCCGCTACGAGTTGGTCGCGGAAGTAGCCCGCGGAGCGATGGGTGATGTGTTCGAGGCGTTCGATCGCGCCGAAGGAAAGAAGGCAGCGGTCAAGGTTCTGCGAGCGGAGTACCTCGCCGACGAGTCGATGCGGAGGCGATTTCGCAGGGAGGGGGCGGTCCTGAAAGCTCTCAACCACCCGGCCATCGTCCGGCTTCTCGAACTCGGGATCGAGGACGACGGAGTCGTATTCCTCGTGACCGAATACGTGGAAGGCGAAACGCTCGCGGAGCGCTTGTCGAGGCGTTCGCTCAGCCTTCCGGAGGCCGATGCATTGGTCACTGCGCTCTGTGACGGCTTGGACGCTGTGCACCAGCACGGTGTCCTTCATGGAGACCTCAAGCCCGCGAACGTCGTCTGGCCCGAAGAGGGCGGTCCTCGCCTCGTCGACTTTGGTGCGTCGAAGATCCTCGGCCTCGACCGGTTGACAGCCACTGGCGAGGTCAGCGGGACCCCGGCCTACATGGCGCCCGAGGTACTGACCGGAAAGGCCGACGTCGACCAGCGCATCGATGTCTACGGACTTGGCGTCGTCCTCTATGAGGCGTTGAGCGCGCGCAAGCCCTTCCACGACCGGCACGTTGGCCGCCTCATGATGAAGATCGACGCTGGTGACTGCCTTCCTGTCGACGCCGTCGCCGACGTTCCAGATGCCATCGCGCGCGTCGTCGGCAAGGCCATGCATCGCCACAAGGACGATCGGTATGCCGACATGCCCCAACTGAAGGCAGCCTGGCAACAGGCACGGCAGGTATGAGCGGTGCGGAAGCGATTCGAGCGGTGTGCGAGGCGGCCGGCATGCCCGAGCCAAGCGGGTGGGGCGCGTTCTTCGACGTCGTGCAAGCCTGGAACGCGCGAACAGACCTCACATCGGCTCGCACCGACACCGAGCTTGCCGAGATCTTGTTTCTCGATGCGGCTCACGTGATTCGGGCGGGCTGGCCCGAGGCATCGGCTTCGCTGCTCGACATCGGCGCCGGGGTCGGCGCTCCGACGATCCCGATCCTCCTTTCGGATGAAACACTCAACGGGACCCTCGTCGAGCCGAGGCGAATCCGGACGGCGTTCTTGAGGACCGCGGTGGGAACCCTGGGAATCGCAGGACGCACGACCCTGCTCGAGCGAAAGATCGACCCAGCTGACCCGGTCGTCGTCGGGTCGCCATTCCGCGTAGCGCTTTCGCGCGCGACGTTCTCGCCGGACGAATGGTTGGGGATCGGGGCGCAGTTGGCGGATGAGGTTTGGGTCTTGACGGCTGGCGCCGAGGTGGAAGCCACAGGAGACCTCAGGCTAGCCCGCCGGCTCGATTACACCGTGCCATCGAGCGGCGCGCCGAGATCGATTCTGGCGTACACGTAGAAAAGGGGACAGTCCCCTTTTTCGAGGGGTTAACTGACTGGGAGGGTGTGGGCCCGAAAAAGGGGACTGTCCCCAGTGGTTAGCGGCGCCTTCGCGCCGGGATGATCTGAATACGAC
>JBGUEF010000200.1:0-6390 GCA_041821485.1 Deltaproteobacteria bacterium | reverse complement strand
GTGCCCCGCAATCGCGACAACCCCCCGAACCGCTTTGAAGCTGCTCACATCGAGTGGGAAGGCGAGGCTCCGCCTGCGGATCTTTGCGTGCATGAAGAGCACGCGAAGAGCGCTCTCTCGGAGAACCGGAGTCCCGACGTCGGCTTTCGTTGGAGTGTGAATCCGTATCGGGGGTGTTTTCACGGGTGCGCCTACTGTTACGCGCGGCCGACGCATCCGTACCTCGGGTTTGGAGCGGGGACGGACTTCGAGCGGCAGATCGTCGTGAAGGTCAATGTCGTCGAGCGCTTGCGCGCGGCGTTTCAAAAGAAATCCTGGCGACGGGAGCTCGTGGCGTTTTCTGGAAATACGGATTGCTACCAACCGATCGAGGCGCACTACGAGCTCACGCGTGGATGCCTCGAAGTTTGTGCCGCCTATTCGAATCCGGTCTCGATCATCACCAAAGGCAAACTAGTGCGACGAGACGTCGATGTGCTGCAGGAGTTGCAGCGTAGCGCCGGCTGTCGCGTGGCAGTGAGCATTCCGTTCGTGAACGACGATCACGCTCGAGCGATCGAACCTTTCGCGAGTCCTCCGAGCAAGCGTTTCGAAACTCTCCGCGTTCTCTCCGACGCGGGGATCGACACATCGGTGGCGGTTGCGCCAGTCATTCCAGGTCTCAACGACGATCAGATCCCGGAGATCCTGAAGCGTGCGCGCGAAGCCGGCGCGCAAAGCGCGTTCAAGATACTGCTCCGGCTCCCGCTCGAGGTGGGGCCGATCTTCGAAGCGCGTTTGGCCGAGGCGTTTCCGTTGCGCCACGCCAAAGTGATGAACGCGATTCGGGACGTGCGCGGAGGGCGCAAGAGCGACCGCCGCTTCGGATCCCGCATGGTCGGTCAGGGCGCTCGATGGGCCGCCGTCGAACAGTTGTTCTCCACCCACTGCGACCGCCTGGGCCTCGAGCATCACTCCGGGGAAGCGCGGCAGTTAATCCCACCCCCGCAGTTACCCCCACCCCCACCGGGACCGCCGCCGTTGGAGCTCCCGAAGGGACGGCAGCTTCCTCTGGTCTTCTGAGCTGGCCCACAGATTGCAAGCGTCTCCGGCATGGCCAGGATACGTTGCGGCTTAACTCGGAGATAACATCAGTGATTACAACAAGTTATACGGCGTCACAAAGTTACGACGACTTGTCATCCCGTGACATAGTGTCAACACTGGATGCCAGAGAGTCCCGCATGACCGATTCAAACGACATCTCCGTTCTCGTCGTCGACGACGAGGCCCCCAACATCGACTCCCTTCGGCGCATCTTCGAGCGCGAAGGGTTCGCCGTCCTCACCGCGACGAGCGGGCGAAACGCGCTCGATGTGTGCCGGCGCCAACCCGTGCACGTGGTGGTCAGTGACCTGATGATGCCGGGCATGAATGGCATCGAGCTGGTCAAGGCTCTGAAGACCGTCGTCCCAGACGCCGAGGTCGTGTTGATGACCGCCTTTGGTACAGTCGAGAAGGCGGTCGAAGCGATGCGGGCGGGAGCCTACGACTTCGTCGAGAAGCCGCTCAAGCGGTTGCAGATGGTCAAGACGGTTCGCAAGGCAGCGGAGCGTCACCAACTCGTGGTCGAGAACAAAGACCTCAGGCAACAACTCTCCCAGCTCAGTGACCGAAGCATCGTCGGCTCCGCAGCATCGCTTCGGAGCGCGTTGGAGATCGCGACCCAGGCAGCGCCTTCGTCCGCCAACGTCTTGATCCTCGGAGAGAGCGGGACAGGCAAGGAGCTGCTCGCGCGCTTCATTCACGAGCGAAGCGGGAGAGGCAAGTTCGTCGGCGTCAATCTCTCCGCCCTCCCCGAAACAATTGTGGAGTCGGAGCTTTTCGGCCATGAAAAAGGCGCGTTTACGGGTGCTGTAGCGCGCCGAGGGGGCCGTGTCTCGGAGGCCGAAGGAGGAACGCTGTTCCTCGATGAGATCGGCGAGCTATCCTCGGCGGTGCAAGTGAAGTTGCTCCGGGTTCTTCAAGAAGGCGAGTATCAGCCGGTCGGCGGGCAAACCAAGAAGGCGGATTTCCGCTTGATCGCGGCGACCAATCGCGACCTGCACGCGGCAGTAGAAACGGGAGAGTTCCGCGAAGATCTGTACTATCGGCTCAACGTGATCGCGCTCACCAGCCCGCCACTGCGCGCGCGCCGCGAAGACATCCCGCTTCTCGCCGAGCACTTCGTCGAGACATACTGCGCGAAGAACAGCAAAGAGCCCTTGGCGGTCGACCGCGACGCGATTCAACAGCTCGTCGCGTACGACTGGCCGGGCAACGTTCGAGAGCTTCAAAACGTGATCGAACGCGCGGTCGTTCTGAACAAGAGCGGCGCCATCAAGCTCGCTGATCTGCCCGACCCCGTAGCTCGCGCCGAACCCGAGATCGACGCCTTCAGCTTCGCGGTTGGGACGCCGTTGAGCGAGGTCGAGCGACGGGTGATCCGCGGCACGCTGAAGCACACGTCCGGGGACAAGCAGCTTGCCGCGCAACTCCTTGGAATTTCAGCACGTACGATCTATCGCAAGCTCGGCGCGGAGAAGGGCGACGAGGCCGCCTGAACGGCCGAGCCCCCCCGGATGTCATTTTGTCAATTGGAGGGGATCAAGCCCGCCACCTTGTCCACTAGGCCAGCCGCAATTTGCCGCCTTGGGTTTGAAATCATTGATGTTTTCTCCTTTCTAGTTCGGCACGGTGGTTGCTCTAGTACGCCCTGGTGGCAACTCCACGACAGAATCGGTTTTCGACTGCGATCATCCTCGCAACGCTCGCCGTATGCGCTTTCTTCCTGGCGCAGGGAACGACTCGCGTCCTGGCGTCAGAATTGCTCGCCTCGGATCCCGCTACTGCCAAGCCGCCGCGCAAGCCGATTGGCCCGACGGCAGCAGCGTTCCCGCGCAAGCGAGACCCGGTCATCGTCCTCCGGAGGAACATCTTTGATTCGGCTCGGGGCGACCTGACCGCAGAGCCGCTTCCCGAGGTCAGCGAGGACGGTCAGCCCCTCGAAGAGTGGGACCCCAGCAAGCCGGCTCCGAATTGTACGGGCAAGTTGCGACTCGTCGGCTCCGTGGTGAGCCCCGGCTTCCCGGAGTGGTCCTTTGCCGCAATCGCGGGCACGGACGACGGGAAGACGATGCTCTACCGCGAGGGCTCGGCCGTAGACGGCTCGCGCGTGCTGGCGGTCCAATCTTCGAGTGTCGTGGTCAGCGGTTCGAGCGGCGCGTGCCAGCTGCTGATGTTCGACGAGGAAGAGAACGCCGTGGCTCGCGCGCCGGCACAGCCCAAGAAGCCATCATCCGCAGCAAGCAAAGCAGGAGACGCGCGCAACGCGGGGCTCAGCGCCGAGGAGCTCGACGATGGCATCGAGAAGGTCACCGATACCAGGTTCAACATCCAGCGCAGCTTGGTCGACAAAGCCCTGGCGAATCAGGGAAGCCTGATGAAAACGGCGCGCGTCATTCCGCACGAGGAGGACGGTCGCGTCGTTGGGGTCAAACTCTATGGCATTCGCCGCAACAGCTTGCTCGGCCGACTCGGAGTTCGCAACGGCGACATGCTGCGTACGATCAACGGGTTCGCAATGGCAAGCCCCGACACCGCACTTCAAGCGTATTCGCGCTTGCGCAGCGCGGACAAGCTGACGCTCGCGATCAAGCGACAGAACAACGAAATGACCATCGAGTACAACATTGAATGAGACGCCACCCAGGGATTTCAGGCGGGGTATGAATCGTGACTTCTAGAAAACAGCTCATTTGCCTTGTCGTTGGCTCGCTGCTGCTGGGCACAGGACACGGTGCGATCGCCCAGCAAGACGAAGCCAAACCGGAAACGCCACCCACTCGGGTTCCCACCGCACCCTTGCCTCTGCGGCCCTTGCCCAAAACGGACCCAAAGGCCGAACCCGAACCCGAGGAGCTCGAGAACGAGCTACCTCAGTTCGAGACAGGGGTCGAGTTCAAGGCGATGTCGCCGCGAACGCGGGTGACGTTCAACCTCGAGGAGGCAGAGCTCCCTGATTTGGTTCGCCTGATCTCGAACATGACCGGGCGTCGCTTCATCCTCCCGACGAAGCTGCGCGCGATCAAAGCTACGGTGTTCGCCCCCACCAAAGTGACCGTCGCAGAGGCGTACCAGGCGTTCCTGTCCGTCCTCGAAGTGAACGGGTTCACAGTGGTGCCCGCGGGCCGCTACCTGAAGATCGTCGAGGCGACGAACATCGAGCGGCAAACGATTCCGCTTTACGAGGACGGGAGCGCGACCCCTTCCTCCGATCGCTACGTCACGCGAATCCACCACCTCGAGAACGTGTCGGCCGACGACGTCACCAACCTCCTCGGACGGTTCAAGTCCGCGTCGGGGAACATCACGTCCTACGGCCCGACCAATATGCTGATCATCACCGACACCGGCGCCCAGATCCGCCGGATGCTGCGGCTGGTGGCCGCCATCGATCTCCCGCGAAGCGGCACGCAAACCTGGATCGAGCCCATTCACTACGCGAATGCCGGCGAGATGGCCGCGCGCCTGCTGGAGATCTTCCCGGCTGACGTTGCATCCACAGCCAAAAAAGCGACGGCCGCGAAGGCCCGGTCGGCGAAGGGCAGAGCGACCGAGCCACTGCTGGTCGGCTCCACCGCTTCCGAGTCGACTATCCGCAACATCATCGCGGACGAGCGCACGAACTCGCTGATCATCATCGCAACGGAGCGCGCCTACTTGCGCATCCTCGAAATGATCCGCCAGCTCGACGTGGCGCTCGAAGGCGAGGGGCGCATTCACGTGCACTACGCGCAGCACGGTGCCGCCTCGGACATCGCTAGCGCCCTCAACGCACTCGTCGGCGCAGCGCGCCCGGCCGCAGCGAGGCAGGCCCGTGCCGGCGCTAAAGCCGCTACCAAGGCTGCAGCCACCGCTTCGCTCTTCGAGGGCAGCGTCGCCATCACGGCGTACGAACCCTCGAACGCACTGATCGTCACCGCTTCGCTGCACGACTACACGGCGCTCAAGCGTGTGATCGAACGTATCGATGCGCCTCGAAAGCAGGTGTTCATCGACGCGGTCGTCATGGAGCTCGGGGTCGAGCGATCTTCGGACCTCGGTTTCGCGTTCCACGGAGGCGCGGGTGACTTTCCGACCGATGGATCGCTCTCCCTGTTTGGTTTTAACGCTCCTTCGTCGATCGACATCACGCAAAACAACCTCACCGGCTTAGCCCTCGGTGTTCGAGGGCCGACGATCGAGAACTCGCAGCAGCTGGTCGGATTCTCGGTTCCCGGCTTCGGAGTCGTGGTGACGGCGCTGGCGTCTTCGGGTGATGCGGACGTGCTCTCCACACCGCACATCATTGCGATGGACAACACCGAAGCCGAGATCAGCGTCGGCGAGAACATCCCGCTCCAGACCAACGGTGTGGCACCGGGCACCTTCGCCGGTGCGGGCAGCCTGGGCGCATTGGCCGGGGCTGCGCAAGGAGGTCAGGACCTCGGCAACCTTGCCGGCCTCGCTGGTGGGCTCGGCAGCGTCGCGCGTCAGGACGTCGGCACCACCATTCGAGTCACGCCGCACATCAACGCGAACAATGAGATCCGGCTCGAGGTCGAAGAGGAGATTTCCGAGCAGGGCGCGACCTCCGGCACCTTAGGCGTGGTCTCGATCAACCGCCGCACCGCGCGAACTGAGGTCATGGTCCGTGACCAGCAGACGATCGTCATCGGTGGTCTGATGCGGGACGCGATTCAGAACAAGGAAGACAAGGTTCCGGTACTCGGCGACATTCCCATCTTGGGTGCTCTCTTCCGCAAGACCAGCAAGACCAAGCGCAAAACCAACCTATTGCTCATCCTCACGCCGTACATCATCCGCGACCCGGGCGACCTTCGAGAGATCTTCGAGCGCAAGATGCAAGAGCGGCAACAGATGATCGACCGCTACTTCGTGTTTGGTGAAGACAAGTTCGAGCCGCACATCGACTACTCCCGAACACGAGGCCTCGTTTCGGAGATCGTCAATGAGATCGACGGCGTGGAAGAAGAGATCTTGCTGGCGCAGGCCGCCGAGCTCGAGCCTCCGCCCGACCACGTGCCGCGTGCACCGATCGGCGCGTATCGCTTGGCGACGCCCCAGGAGGAAGAGACCTTCGTGATTGGACCGGACGGGGAGGAATCAACCGAAGTTGTCGAGCCGGACTCTGCGGAGTTGATTCCCGCAACGGCAGCGGACGAGCAAGAAGGGGGCGGCGCACCGCCGCCAGCAACCGACGAGCCGTCGCTTGGCGCCGAGCCAGAAGCCCCAGCAGAGCCGGAGGCCCCGGACGAACCGGAGGAACCAATCGCCCCAGAGGGTCCGGAGGAGGCCATCGAGCCGGAC
>JBGUEF010000199.1:0-6458 GCA_041821485.1 Deltaproteobacteria bacterium | reverse complement strand
ACTTCGTCCGCTGGATCGCTCACGAGGCGCACCCGTCTTCACGCTGCCTGTATTGGGTCGGATGACCACACATCGATCGACGTCTGAGACTGCAAGACGATCTACTCGATCGCCCCCCTGCAAGTGAAGGACAATTCAGCGCTTCCGCCCGATCGTCGTGCTCGAAAATGCCCCGGACCTTGATTGACCCGCCTGCCGACGCTGAGGTATAAGCGCGGGGACCGTCAGGGGGCAATTTCGCTTCTGATGGTGGTCACTTAGAGGGGAATTGCGATGCGCAGGACAATTGCGCTCTCGGTCACGTTGGTCTGCATCTGGGGTGCTACCGCCGCGGCCCAGGCCGAAGGCACGCCGACGCCCGACGCACCAAGTGGGACGTCCGCTACACCGGCCGCGCCTGCTCCGCCGGCGGAGTCGATCGACGCTGGCACGTACGCGGTCCGTCTTCGCGATCTCGAACAGCGGATCAATGAGCTGAAGGAGCAGATCTTTCGCTCCAAGGCGAGGCTTTCGTTGCTGGCCGAGACGGTGCTCGAAGGTGTCGTGGGCGGCGGCCAGGCGGTCATCCTTCACGAGAACCGCATGTCGCAGTCCTACAAGCTCGTGAGAGTCGTCTATGCGCTCGATGGCGCCCCGATCTTCACCAAGGCCGACGAGGAAGGCTCGCTCGGAGACCAGCAAGAGTTCGAGATCTACAACGGGAGCATCGTTCCCGGCGAGCACACACTGACCGTCAACCTCGAGTACAGAGGACACGGCTACGGCGTCTTCGCGTACCTCAAGGGGTATCGCTTCAAGTTGCGGTCCACCTACACGTTCGCGGTGCCCGAGGGCCGCGTCTCGACCGTTCACGTCGTGGGCTACGAAAAGGGCGGTCCGACAACACCGCTCGAAGAGCGGCCAGCGGTTCGATACATCGAGCGTGTCGAACGACAGGTACGACCCGAAGCAAGCGGTGAGGGCGATCGGTAATGCGACCTCGTGGGGCGACCACATCGCCGCCCACACCGATACTTGGCAGGGGGCGAGCGAAACGGGTTTGGCTGGGTATCACCCCGCTCCGTCTGCTCGTTTGGGCCTTTGGGCGGACGTTCGGGTTTGTCCTCGCATTCGCTCTTTTTGCGTCCGTTGCGCCCGAGGTCGCCGCCCAGGACATGACCGCGGCGAATCGCGAAGTCTCCGACCTCGAATCCGATACGCAACGCTTGATGGCCAGCCGCGTCCGGCCGCACGACCTCAAGAGCGACACCTTCGTCGAGGAACGCCTCACCGACGGGGAGCTGTATCTGCGCCTCGAAGACTACCTCCGCGCCGCCATTCTCCTCATGGACATCGTGGAGCACTATCCGACGCACCGCGCCTATCCCGAGGCTCTCTTTCTTCTCGGGGAGTCTCTCTTCTTCGCGGGCGACCATCTCGGTGCTCGGAAGCGCTATGCGGAGGTGATCGACCGAAGCAGCGACCCGGCCTTCTCGCCATACCTTCAAATGGCGCTCAGCCGCCTCATCGAGATTGCCATTCACACCCGCGACTTCCGAGAGGTCGACGGATATTTCGCGCGTCTGGAAGCCCTGCCGTCCTCGACCCTTTCGGTGACCACGGCGTATTTCCGCGCGAAGTACCTGTACAACCGCGCCGTCCCGCTCGACGACCTGCCCAACGCTCCGCGTAACGCCGCCATTCGAGGAGTCGATCAGGCCCGCCTGGAACAGGCGCGAAAGGGCTTCATCGCCATCCCGGGCGGCACCGAGTTCTCCCTTCGCTCCAAGTACTTCGTGGGCACAATTCATATCCTCCGCGGTGAATACCTCGACGCCATCGCCGCGTTCCACGGCGTCCTCGGCCACGAGCCTACCAACGAGCAAGAGCGGGAGGTCGTCGAGCTGACCTATCTCGCGCTCGGACGCCTCTATTACGAAACCGAGCAACTCGAACAGGCCCTCGAGGCATATCGCGCGATCCAGCAAACCTCGGCTCATTTCGGTAACGCCCTGTACGAGCTTGCGTGGACCTACATCAGGTTAGGGGACCCAATCCAAGCCGAACGCGCACTCGAAGTGCTCTCGGTGGCGGCGCCCGACAGCCCGCTCAACGCCGACGGCAAAGTCCTGCGGGGAGACCTCTTGGCGCGCACGGGTCGCTATGACGAGGCCGAGGTGGTGTTCGACGAGGTCCGCGAAACCTTCGGCCCCATCCGTGACGAGCTTGCTCGCAAGCGACAGGAACACCCCGATCTTCACGCCTATTTTCGAAAGGTTGTGCGTGAAAACCTGGACCATTTCGACATTGATGACTTCCTTCCGGAGTCCGCTCGACGGTGGATCACGCTCGAGGGCGACTACGAGCGGGCGCTCGAGGTTCTCGCGGACCTCAGCCAGGCCAAGCAGCTCGTGCGCGAGACAGACGAGCTCGCGGAACGGATCACCGCGGTCCTGAGCGCACCGAACCGGGTCAGCGTGTTCTCGGACCTGCGCCGCCAGCGCGAAAGGACGACCGGCCTCCGCAATCGTGCGGCGCGTGCACGAGGAACGCTCATCAGCAGCGAAGCCCAAACGCGAGGCAACCGTCAGGGCGAGGCCGCGCGGATCCGAACACGGCGTCAGGATCTCCAGGCCGAAGTGATGAAGATGCCGATCGAGACGGAAGATTTCATCGATCGCGACTTCGACAAGCTCGAGGAGTACAGATTGGCCGAGCGTGAGCTCCAAGGCTTGCGTGTCGAAATCCTCGGGCTCGAAGCCCGCATCGTCGCATCGAGGACGGGGTTGGCTGCCGTCGATCCTGAGAAGGTCGACCGAGAGGGGCTGCGTGCGGACATCAATCGGCACGACGCGGAGATCAAACGGTATGAAGAGCAGCTGATCTGGATTCGGCGCCGTCTCGAAGTCGGCCGGCTCCACGTCGGCGTGGGCGATAAGCGGTACCAGGCGGACGACGCAGAACGCAGTAAGTTCATCGACGCGGTCAATCGGGAACGCGAGCTTTCCGGATCGGGCGGCCCTGCGTACGACGCAGCCTTCTCGAGGGTGGCTGCCGTGGTGCGCCAACTCGATCAACGCGACGCCGAGGTCGCGGCCATGGTGCGAAGACGGGTTGCGGGGATGCTCGAGGTGGTCGACGAGGAGACCGCCAACCTCGCGCGCTATCGCGTTTCCCTCGGATCGCTCGAAGGAGAGACCGAGCATGTCGTCGGCGCGATCACGTATCTCAACTTCAATCGCGTTCACAACCGATTCTACGACCTGGTCCTCCGGGCGGACCTCGGCAAGATCGATGTCTCCTGGGCGAGACGCGAGGATCATCGGCTGCGCATCGACGCGTTGACCCGGGAGCGAGCGCGAGAGCTTCAAGCGCTCGATGACGAATTCCGGGACGTGATGGACGAGGGCCGGAGCAGCGAGGGCGAGCCATGATCGTGCGCTCCCGATTCGCCTCGCTGGTTTTCGTCGCACTGTTGTTCGCCGGATCGGGAGTTGCCGCTCCTGCCGCTGCGCAGGAGGAGGACGCTGCGCCCTGGGAGGGCGCAACCGACGTCACTTTGCCTCCGTTCCTCCAGGACACGGGCAAACGCATCGTCGACCAACGACCGCCGCCCACTGAGCAGCAGCTCGAGGCACTGCGCCAACTCGAAGAAGAGGTCGATCGCTTCACCGAAACCGGAGAGGCCTTCCGCTCGACGGTCACTTCGCTGGTGCGGCGCGCGTATCTCCGCCAGAGGCGCGAGCGCGACCGATGGTACGGTGAGCAACTCGAAACGGAGGAGCGGGCGTTCAACGAGGCCCGCGAAAGTTCGATTCGAGTCTTCGAGGACTTCATTCGCCGTTATCCGAGCCACTCGCAGTACACACCGGATGCGATGTTCCGCTTGGGCGAGCTCTACTTCGAGCGAAGCGCGGTCGACTTTCAGAAGCTCTACGACGATGCGCAGGCCGCTCGCGACGCTGGCGACCTCTCGGCCGAGGATAGTCTGCCGACGTCCCCGGACTTCACGCCGACGATCGACCTCTACAAGACCTTGGCGCGCCGATTCCCAGCGTACGAACGCTCCGACGGCGTCCACTATTTGATCGGGTACACCCTAAACGAAATGGGCCGCCCCGAAGAAGCCTTGGCCGCTTGGCTCGCGCTCGTGTGCTCCAACAAGTACGACTACGATCCCGATTGGCGACCACCACCGGCGGACGCGTCCTTGGCGGCGCAAGCCAGGTACCCGGCGTTGACCCTGGACGGCCGGCCCCTAGGGGCGCCGGTACGAGGCGCGTTCGTCAACCCCTACGAAACCTGCAAGGCGATCACCCCACAAGCCCGCTTCGTGAGCGAGACCTGGTTCCGGATCGGCGAGTATCACTTCGACGATTTCGGGGGCACCAACGCACTCGACCTCTCGATCGCTGCGTACGGCCAGATTCTCGAGAACCCACAAGACCGAAACTACAATCTCGCGCTCTACAAGGTCGCCTGGGCGTACTACCGCGCCAGCCGCTACCCGGACGCGATCCTGCACTTCGGCAAGTTGGTGCAATGGTCCGACGACACGCGGAGTGAGACCGGCAAGGCCGGCTCCGAGCTCCGACCCGAGGCGATCGAATACCTCGGCATCGCGTTCGCGTACGACGACTGGAACGAGAACCAGGTCGCCGATCCGATCGAAGGTCGGCCCACCGGCATCGAACGCATTCAGGATGCGTCGCTGCTGCCGCAGCAAAGGCCCTGGACACCCGAGGTCTATTTCCAACTCGGACAGGTATACTTCGACGAAGCGAAGTACCTAGAGGCCATCGCGGCCTGGCGGCTCGCCGTCAGGAAGTGGCCCAACCATCACCGGACCCCCGAGGTTCTCAACGACATTGCGGTCGCTCACCAGATGCACAACGAATTCGAGAACGCCATCGTCGCGCGTTCCGAGCTCACGCAATACGTGCAGGGGAGCCCTTGGTGGAACGCCAACATGGACCGTCCCGCGGAGCAACGAAACGCAGAGCAGCTTGCGGAGAACGCGCTCATCGTCACCGCGCTCCACCACCACCAACGGGCTCAGCGCCTCCGGCAGCAGTGCGTGGAGGAGCGCAACGTCAGGCTCTGTAGCGATTCGAGGCTCGAATATGAGCTCGCTGCAACGGCGTACCGCGGGTACCTAGAGCGCTACCCGAACAATCCACAGGGCTACGAGCTGCATTACAACCTCGCCGACGCCTTGTACTGGTCGAAGAACTACGAGCAGGCCGCGACGGAGTATGGCGAGGTCCGGGACTCGAACGTCGACGACAGTTACCTCGCTGAATCCGCTCGGCGCGTGGTGGAATCGCTGAAGCGCATCGCGGATCAGGATGTCGAGGAGGGACGGCTCGTCATCCGCGACGAGCCCCCGCCCGCGGCCGGTGCGCCCCCATCGGTCCAGCCCGTGGCGATGCCAGAGACCGTGCAGCGGCTCGCGCGCGCTAGGGAGATCTACCTCACGCGCGTGAAACCCAGCCGAGATACCGAGGGCGTGCGCGCAGCATATGACTACAACAACGCGATACTGCTCTACTGGTATGGCTACTGGCCCCAGGCCGACGCCCGGTTCACTCGCATCTACGAGGAACGTTGCTCGGGCCCCGAGGCCGACGCGACCGGCCAAATCGCCTGGGAGAACCTCCGCGCGATGGCCATTGCTACGGACGACTCCGAAGAGATTCGCCGTCTCGCGACTGATATCCAAGAGAGAGGTTGCACATTCTCGGCGCGCGCAGACAAAATCGATTGCACCAGGCCGGCGAATCGCGACAAGCCGATTTGTCGCGCAGGGGCAGACCTCAACGCGCTCGTCTACCAGGACGCTCTGGAGGTCTACAAACGCGCCGGCCAAGCGACCGGGAGCGAGCAGCGGCTCCTCTACGAGCAGTCCGCGACGATGTTGCTCGCCGCAGTCAACAGCAACCCAGGTGACCGGCAGGCGCCGGTCGCGCTCGAGTACGCCGCCCTCGCACTCGAAGCGACCAACCGCTTCGAGTCCGCCGGCCAGCTCTACCAGCGCATCATCGACGAGGTCGGACCGCGCCAAGCCGAAGACGCGGAGGAGCAGCAGACCCTCGACGCGATTCTGGCAAACGCTCACTTCAAGCTTGCATACACCGCTAGCCGCAACTTCGATTTCGATCGCGCTGTCGAAAACTACCGCGTCCTTGCCGACTCGCAGCGCTTCGCCAAGTCGACCGACCCTCAAGTGCAGAGCAAGCGCGCCGACGGTCTCGTGAACTCGGCGGTGTTGCTCGAGCAACTCCAACGGTATCCGGAAGCGACGAAGTACTATCGTCGCGTCTACGGGACCGGCGCCGATCCCGAGACGAAACGCAACGCGCTCTATCGAATCGCCGAGATGGCCTACAAGCAAGAGCGCTACCCGCAGGCGATCAGCGGCATGCGCGAGTTCATCAAAGTCTACGGTAACGATGGCGAGGCCGGGGAACTGGTGGTGC
>JBGUEF010000198.1:0-6463 GCA_041821485.1 Deltaproteobacteria bacterium | reverse complement strand
GTCGAGAAGTTGATGTCGTTGCCGCCGATCGACACGAAGAGCGCATCGATCTCGTGGTCCCCTGCGAGCTCCGCAACCCGGTCGATCTGCGGCGCAGCAGGGGTGCCGTCCGGCTCGATTCCATCGTACGGCTCGAGCAAGGCACGGTGAATCCGGCCTCCTGAGCAGGCCACGTGCACGAAGGTCACCGACGTGTGCGGGTCCGCGTCTTCGATCATTTGCGCCGCGCGCACCTGCCCCGACTGCGCAGACCTGTGACAGCGCTCGTTCTGCCACTGCACGCCGCCCTCCTCGAACTCCACCACGTCGGGGCTGCCTTCCCCCGATCCGTACGAGTCTCCCAAGCCGAAGATCAGTAGATCCCGTACCACGATCACTTCGGTCTGCTCCATCTGCTCGCCGCTGCGGTCCTCGACCACGAGCGAGACGGAATATTCCCCCTCCGCAGGGAGCTCGTATTCGAAGCCGTCACAGCGTGTCTCCACTCCGACCTCGTCGCCGTCGATGCTCCAGCTGTACTTCACGGGTGAGCCGGTCGAACGGCATGCGTCGAGCCGCACCCGCCACGTGTCCGGCTGAAGAGGCCCATCGACATAGACCTCGTACTCCGACTGGTCCTCGGGCGCTCGAAGTGCGGGCACCTCGAAGCGGGCCGGCATCTCGTAGTCGAAGGAGGCCGCAAGCCCCGGCTCTTCACCGCACCCCCCGAGCGGAGCTGCCAACACGCCCGCGATGACTGTCATCGCAATCGATCGAGCGCGCATGAGCCAAGCCATCTTCTCTCCCTATAACAGACCGTTCGGAAACGCACGCAAACCGCAGCGCCATTCCGCCGGAACATCGGCCGAGGTCGCGACGCGAAACCAGCCCGACGGCATCGGCAACCTTGGCTTGCTATTCACGCGCCCTCTTGCGCGGCCGGCGGCGGCATCGTGGGGTTTCCCTGGAGACGGGCCATTGCATTGTGGCTAGCTCTTTTCGCGTCTTCGAGGATGAGATAGCTGCACGGTACGATGAGCAACATGATCAGCGTGCCGCCGAGGACGCCGAAGCCAAGTGAAACAGCCATCGGGATGAGGAAGCGCGCTTGCAGCGAGTTCTCCAGAATCATGGGAGCGAGTCCGAAGAAGGTGGTCAGGGACGTGAGGAGCACCGGGCGGAACCGGCGCGCACCACCGGCGACGATTGCTTCCTGCAAGTCCATCCCCTGCTCGCGATAACGGTTGATGGTGACGATGAGGATGAGCGCGTCGTTGACCATGACGCCGGAGAGCGCGATCAGCCCCGTCATGCTCATGAGGCTCAGCTGGTAACCCACCACAACGTGTCCCCACACCGCTCCTACCATACCAAAAGGGATCGCCGACATGACCAGAAGCGGTTGCGTGTAGCTCCCAAAGGCAACCGCCAAGAGGGCGAAGATTGCGACCAGTGCCAACACGAACCCGAGGCCGAGGGCAGCGACCGTCTCCGCTTGGGTCTCCTGCTCTCCTCCAAAGCCGTACGCAAGTCCTGGAATGTCCGCCATCAATTGGGGAAGCTCCCTCCGACGAATCTGCGCGCTGATCTCGTTGGCGTTGGCGCTTTCATCGGCCACGTCCGCGGTGACACTGACAGTGCGACGACCGTCGATTCGATTGATCGCGGTGTATGCCTGCCCACGGACTACCGTTGCCGCCTGAGACACCGGCATCTCGCCGCCAGTCGGCGTTCGAATGATGAGATTCTCGACGTTGTAGAGTGATTGCCGTTCATCGTCCGGCAGCCGAACGTAGACCCGCATTTCGTCTCTGCCCCGCTGTTGCCTCAGCGCTTCGGAGCCGAAGAACGCAGCCCGCACCTGCCGCGCGAGCTCGAGCTCGGTCAGCCCTTGCGCCACGGCCATTTCCGTCAACTGGAAGTCGAGCTGTGCTTTGCCTGTCGATACGTCGCTATCGATGTCGCGCAGACCACTGTAGGCCTGAATCTCGGACGCGAGGCGTTCGGCGGCTGCCTCGAGCGTGTGAACGTCCTGATGAATGAGCTGCACCTCGATCGGCTTGCCGGGCGAAACGCCAAATTCGTACGTGAAGGTCAACGACTCCGCGCCGGGGATCTCTCCAATCGCGTCGCGCCATCGCTCCACCAGCTCCTGAGTGCTGATCTCCCTCTCTTCCGCGCTGACCAGATAGAGCATCACCGTGGAGCGTTCGGAACCTTCGTTCCCCCTCAGCCCCTCCAGCGGCGGCTCGAGTGTCGTGGTTGCGCCGATCTCTCCGTAGATGCCGCGCGAGATGCGCTTCGGATCACGCATCACCTGCTCGGCTTCTTCGATGATCGACTCGATGAGCAGGGTCATGCGCCCTGTGATCTGCTCGGTTTCCGACACGGGCGTACCTACGGGCATTTTGAGGTGAACGGTGACCAAATCACCCCCCACTTTCGGGATGAAGCTGAATGGAATGCGCCCCGCAACGTAGCCTGCCGTGAAGATGAACATCGCGATGCCCGTTGCAATGGCGAAGTATCGCCAGCGCAGGGCTTTCCGCACAATCGGAATGTAGATGTGCTGCACGAAGCGCTGTAGCCGTCGTGGCGCTTCGAGCTTGGCGATCCACTTCATGATCCACAGATACGGTGCGAGCACGATTTGCAGCAGCCGGGGCATCGGATGCGCAAGGTGGGCCGGTAGGACCAAGAGCGACTCGACCAGCGAAATCAGGAGCACGATGATGACGAGCTTCGGCATCACCGAGAAGAACTTCCCCATTGCTCCGGGGATCATCAGCATCGGCGCGAACGCCATGCAGGTCGTGAGGATCGCAAACACCACCGGCCGCGCCACCTCTTTGACGCCAGCGATTGAGGCCTCCAGTCGACCCATGCCCTCGGAGCGGTGCTTGTAGATCGCCTCGCCTACGACGATCGCATCGTCGACCACCATGCCGAGCGTCACGATGAACCCAAAGAGGCTGATCATGTTGATCGATAGACCGGCGGCCGGGAACATCAGCAAAGAGCCGGCGAAGGAAACTGGAATGCCCAGCGTGACCCAGAAGGCGAGGCGTGCTTCGAGAAAGAGCCCGAGGATCAACAGGACGAGCACGAGGCCGATCCGCGCATTCCTGAGGAGCAGAGCCAGGCGGTCCCTGTAGATCTCGGCGGCGTCGTAAAAAGGTGCTGCGTGAAGGCCTTCGGGAAGGCGCGCTTGAAGCTTCTCGACGTGTTCGTTCGCGGCCGCCACCACCGTGATCGGCGTCTCGTCGCCGATCCGATAGACGTTGATCATCACGGCCGGCTTTCCGTTGAAGAAAGCCCTGCGGTCGTTGTCCTTGAAGCCGTCCCTGACGGTGGCGATATCCCGAACATGAACCCGCGTGCCATCCGGCTCGCTCAACAAGACGATATCCCCGAACTCGTGCCCGCGGTCGCGCCGCTCGGTAGTTCGAAGGAGGACCTCCCCGGCATCGGCCTTCACGCCGCCGCCCGGGAGCTCGACCGAAGCGAGGCGAATCCGTGCCGCAACTTCGTCGAGGGTAAGATGATATTTGCGCAACTGCGCCTGCGGCACTTCGACGCTGATCTCCAAGGGGCGAACACCGGTTAGCTCGACGTAGGTGATTCGGTCATCGCGGAGCAAGTCACGACGGCTCCCCTCGGCTACTGAGCGCAGCGTGGCTTCATCGACATCTCCATAAAGCACCAAGGAGATCGCCTGCTGTCGAAACGCGGGCAGAGTCACTGTCGGGCGTTCGACGTCTTCGGGGAATGACGTAATTCGATCGACTGCGCTCTTCACGTCATTCAGCGCGCGATCTTTGTCGGTGCCGAGCAGAAGCTCGGCGCTCACCAGGGCATAGCCCTCCATCGCCGTCGAGCGAACCTCCTTGACGCCATCGACGCCACGGACGGCCTCCTCGACCGCGAGCACCACCGCTTGCTCGACTTCGGCGGGGCTGGCGCCGGGATAGACGACCTCGATGAAGACCAGCTCGAGCTCGACCTCGGGAAGCACCTCTTGCCTGAGCCCCGCAGCGAATGTCGCCAGGCCCCCAATCACGAGGACCAGCATCAAGACATTGGCGGCCACCCCGTTTCTCGCCATCCAGGCAAGCGGCCCGCGCTCTGCAGATCCTGTCACGCTACGTTCCCGCCGAACGCGATAGCCGATCCGCGTGCTCCGTCCAATGGGGAGCGCCCGTCACCAACAACAGGCCGCAGGGTCCGACCCCCAACCCACCAGTCCCATAATCGCCGTGGCGCTTTCCCCTTGACTCACAGGCGCCCGCCGAAGCAAACCGGAACAACCCTATGCACATTCCAAAGCCATCCACCCTAGTTCTGGCCTCAGTCCTCACCGCCTGCGGCCTCATTGCCGCAACCGGCTGCTCGCAGCGAACCGAAACCTCGGCCGCTGCCCCCGAGGCCACCGGGGCGCCCGCAACGCCGGAGGCCAAGTCCACACCCGCACCGACGACAGCGGTGACGACCGACATCCCTCCGGGCATCGCGGTGCCTGATGAGATCGACACTCGACTCGGCAAGCTCACATTCGTCGATGGCGCGCCATCGGACGACACCGTGCAGAAGGTCTTCGACAACCTCGACTTCACTCGAGCGCTCGACGCCTACCTCAACGGGTACCAACTCGTGTCGTTACAGGCGATGTACAAAGGGCTGGTCGCCGCCGGCGTCGAGGACAATGGCGGCGTGCTTTTGTTCTCGGGCCTGATGGACTCCCAGTCCCTGTTTCTCACCGCGAACGCCGACACCGTCTACTACATCTTCATGATCGACGTGAAGGACGGGCCGATGGTGGTCGAGACACCGCCGGGCGCGCTCGGCCTGTTCGACGACTTCTGGTTCGAGCACCTGGTCGACTTCGGCCGATCGGGTCCGGACCGCGGGCAGGGCGGGAAGTTCCTGCTGCTGCCCCCGGGCTACGACGGCCCGCTCCCGGACAGCGGCTACCACGTCGGGCAGAGCAGCACCTACCGGATCGTGGGCCTCGGTCGCAGTTTCCTGACGAACAACGACCCCAAGCCAACCGTAGAAACGATCAAGAACGCACTCAAGATCTACCCCTACACGCCAGGCGGCTACGGCACTAGCATGGCGACCCTGCTCGAAGGCAAGGTAAAGCCCGGCAAGGCTGCTCCCATCGAACCGGTCACGTACGTCGAGGGAACCGGATTGGCGATCAACACGCTGCCGCCGAGCGACCACACCTATTACGACCTGCTGAACGAGGTCGTCCAACAGCAACCCGGCGGCACGCTGTCACTCGAGATCATGGGCGCGTTCGCGTCCATCGGCATCGTGAAGGGCAAGCCCTTCAAGCCGGATGCGCGCATGAAGAAGATCCTCAGCGAGGCCGCTGCCGTGGGCGCCGCCACCGGACGTTCGCTCAACTGGCGCTTCCGGAACGACTGGGCCTTCTATCCGGGTTCGGCCTGGTACAACATGCTCTGGGAGGGCGGCTACAACTACCAAACTCCGCCACCCGCCGTGACCAAAGCGGGCATCGAGCCGTACCCGCCCGGCGCCTACCGGATGCTCGACTCCCGTTTCGGATTCTTCTCGGTGGCCACCGGGGTCACCCCCGCCATGTGCATGCGGCTCACCGACGTCGGCTCCCAGTACCTCATCGCCGCGGTCGATAGCGACAAGAACTACTTCGATGGCGCGAAGACCTACAAAGTGAGACTTCCAAAGAACATCCCGGAGAACAACTTCTGGTCGTTCACGGTGTACGACAACCAGACGCGCTCCATGTTGCGCACGCCGCAGCGCTTCCCGAGAGCGGGCAGTCAGTCCTACCCGTCGCCCGCGGCTGTTCCCAACAAGAATGGCTCGTACGACATCTACTTCGGCCCCGAAGCCCCGAAGGGCAAAGAGGCCAACTGGATCCAGACCGTCCCCGGCAAAGGCTGGTTCACGATCTTGCGCCTCTACAGCCCGCTACAAGCGTACTTCGACAAGAGTTGGCGCATCGGCGAGATCGAGCTCGTCGACGGCAAGCTCTGACGGCGCCGCCTTGCGCTTACTCCGCCGCAGCGTGCATCTCGTCGTACACGCTGGCCAAGTCGCGAAGAGCACTGGAGCAGTTCCCGTTATACGAGGAGCCGTGCATCACTCCCAAGACCGTTGGTTGGAGGTCCGCCAGGGAGCGGATCGTGGCTCCCGTAGTCGGCGTCAGACAGGTTGCTTTGAAGACGGCTTCGGCTTCCTTAGCCGGCTCGACGATGTCGTTCGAGGTCAATGCCGGACCTTTGCCTAGATGCGTGAAGAGATCCCCGCAAAGAAGGGTGCCCGTCACTTCCTCGAAAAGCACTCGGGCTTCCCAACAGTGGGGCACGTGCGGCGTGTCGAGATGGCGCACACGTTTGCCGCCGAGGTCTAGCACCTCGCCCTGCTGGAGCACTCTCGGAGGTCGGTCTGCGAGATCGTTGAGCGAGACCATGCAACCGACTTCGCCGTGCGC
>JBGUEF010000197.1:0-6465 GCA_041821485.1 Deltaproteobacteria bacterium | reverse complement strand
AGCCGATGTTCGTGAGGAACGCAGCCACCATGTTGGAAATCGGGCTCGCGTTGTACCCGTGGTCCATCAACATGTCTTTCCACCAGCCGGACCCCATGACCGAGCGGAACGATCGGGTATCCTCACGAAACGCGTCCCAGCGTTCGGGGGAGAAGTGCGCTGCGCAGCTCTCTTGGTAGCGGAGAACGTCGTCCTTGCTCACGAAGTGCAAACGATTGTCGGCCAGATCGCGAATCTTTCGCTTCTGAATGTCCGCTTCGCCGCGGTCCTCGTAGTCGACCGCGAGCACGCATTCGTACAGCCGCTCGTACTCGTTTTCTTCGAAGTACTTCGAGCCGACGTAGTAGTGAAAAGTGTCCCAGTAGTGGACGATGCGGGAGCGATGGAAGACGCCGAAGTTCACCCAGGCGGTGGCGCAGGCGACGATCACCCAGATGAGGGCGCCCCGCTCCAACCAGAGCCGAGCTTCTTCGTCCTGTTTGGCGAGCCAAATGCCGCGCGCGGCCCAGGCAACGACCAGTGCACCCAGTACGTAGACGCCCCAACTCGCGAACCAGGGAGCGAGTCTCGCTCCGTAGAGCCGGTAACTCGCGATTGCGACCATCGCGACCGAAAGCGCCGACGCGACCCAGAGTGCCTTCTTGCTTTCCTCGACGCGAAAGAGCGCGATGAAGAAGAGCAGCCCGAGCAAGGCGATACCGAGGCGATATCGATGATCGCGCTTTTCGAGGATCTTCTTCCACCACCAACTGCTCGTGTTCTCGACCTTGGCAGGAGGGGGCCACGCGGACGGCGTCACGCAAAAAACCTGGACCTCACCCAGGCTGTAGAAACTGTCTCCACCCTGCGCGCGCACGCGCACGTATCGCCCGGAACCCTGCAGGCCGCGGGAGCCGCGCCGCCGCATACCCGCACCGGCCGCCGGGTCAGCCACCCAAAGTGTGGTGAAGCTCGTGCCGTCGTCGGAGAGCTCGACGATGTACTCGTCGTTGTTGTCGCCTTGTAGGTCGACCGCGGTCACGCGCGTGGTGGCGCCGAGATCGTACAGGACGTGACTCTCTGTTCCGTCGAGCACCGACGTGAGCTCACTCCGCCAGGGGTCGCCTTCGCCGGCTAGGACGCCATCCGTCAGGCGTTTGGGTTGCTGGACGCCGGGCCGGGCAGTGGGCGACTTGCCGGCAAGCAGATTGCCGGACGGACAGGCTTCGTCCTGAGCCGCCGCCGGAGCGGCCCCAATCAGGCAAAGCAAGGAAAGGAGGGCGATTCGATTCACGACGGCGCGCACCGTACGCAACGGAGTCCCCGCTGACAAGTACCCGGATCCAGGCTGAAAATCCGGTCGGTTTCAAGCCCTGGACTTCCGCGCCCCGCGGACTTACTCATGAGTCGATGGATTCCGAGTCTTCCAGAAAGGCCTCTGCCGACGGCAAGCAGAGGGATGTGCTGCTAGTCTACGGCCCCTCAGACGATGGCAAGGGGTACGAGGTCCTTCGCCAGCAAGGCGACGAGATTCAGGCCGGGCGCTTGCGACCGCTCCACGACGGCAAGCCCATCCACGGGGAGGTCGTTCGCCTCGAGCCGCGCAAAGAGTCCCCGGCCCTCTTCGACGTCGAGGTCCAGCACGACGCCCGCGTCGCCAGCCGTCGTCCGGCTCAGGTGGCCACCGATCAGTACCGCAAGGGCTGGGAATCGATCTGGGCCAGCAAGCGCGAGAGCCGTCAGCTGAATTAAAAAAGGGTGCCGCCGGTCGGCGACACCCTCCCCCCTTGTTGCCCTTGGAGTGGCCCTTAAGTCACGTAGTCTTTCAGTCGCTCGACGTCCCGATAGTCCTGCAGACGCGCGAGCCCCGCCGTTTCAACCTGACGCACCCGCTCACGCGTGAGATTCATGATCTCTCCGACCTCTTCGAGTGTGATCCCGCCGCGGTCCGCGACATCGAGCGCACACGTTTCGGTCATCTCCCAAATCTCGATGTCCGGGAAGTTGAGCTTGATCGACCCCCGCACCGGGTGAACGTCGATGTAGAGATGGTATTTGCAGGAGACGAAGGGGCATGGCCGCTCCATATCCTTGCACTCCAACCGGCTCCTGGGCTTCCAGTAGTCGCTCTCCGGATAAAGCTCGCGACCACGATTCAGCTCCGCCTTACTCAAGCGGCGAATCGAAATCGTGCGAGCACGGGCGCGTGAGCGGCGCTTTCTGCGGCCCCTGCGCTCGTCCGTACCGGGCTCATCGAGCGCATCTACGAGCGACTCGCGCTCCTCCCCTGGATTGGATTCCCTGTCGACAACCTCTGCGCTTGCTGCGTCCTTCATGACATCTCTCCCCCTCAGATCTCTCAGACGGCTGCCCGCGCCATGCGGGCCCGCATCGTCAGGCGCCGCTCGATGGCCTCGAGCTTTTGAACGAGCTCCTTGCCGAGCTCGCGAACATCGTTGAGCGCTTCGCCGACGCCCGGGTCGTCAGCCCTTTCGCGCTGTTGCTCGTGCACGGCGACCTCGATCGCCTCGTACACGCGCTTGAGTTGCCGGCTCAGTGCATCGATATCGCCACGAACGAAGAGGAACTCCTTCTGGATTTCCTGCATCGTGAACCCCTGATGCATCAGGCGGCGGATGTGATCGATTTGGCGAACCGCGGTCGCTGGATAGAGGCCCTGAGAGCCCCGGTGCTTGCCCTTGCGGCCAACCCGCACGCTCCTCGGCAATAGGCCGAGTTGCACGTACTTGCGGAAGGTCGCCTCGCTCAGCCTGGAACCCCGGGCGGTGAAGGTCTCGACGATCTGCTGGACGCTCATTCCCTCGGCGTGCGCCTGCTCGATCGCCTCGAGCTCCTCGTCGGACCAGCTCCTGGCCTCCGATTCCCGATATCTCCGCTGCTGTCCCCTAGGTAGAGTCATTTGAATAACTTATAGCGAATGTATTCTATTGAAAATAATTAGGTCAACACTAAAATGTATTAATTCATAAGATATTGATATTATTTGGCTTTTAATGGTCTATTCGATTGAAAACGCGAAAAGACCCATGACTCTAGGATCGTCTAGATCCTCTCAGGATCGGATTTGAGGGGGGAAATTGACGGGATCCTCCGAACCCAGTACCTCCCTCCAAGCGCATGGATTCACGGGCGTTTCGACGATTTCGGCGGAACAAGGGGGCCTTCGCGGGACTTGTCCTGGTCGTCGCCGTGACGGCCTTGGGCCTCGTGGGCCCCTGGCTGGCTCCCTATGACCCCGTCGACCAGTTCACCGACACCCTGCTCCTGGGCAACGGCCTCCCGGCGGGACCAGGCGTCGACCCGGGGCACTGGCTAGGGGGCGACGTCCTGGCTCGGGACGAGCTGAGCCGCCTTCTGAGCGGCGCTCGGGTATCGATGCTGGTCGCGTATCTCGCGACCGCGCTCGCCGTCCTGATTGGCGTGACCCTCGGACTGGTCTCCGGCTATGTCGGCGGACGGATCGACACGCTCCTGATGCGGCTCGTCGACGTCGTGCTGTCGATGCCTTTTCTCCTGATCGCCATCGTCATGCAACGGGTTTGGGACGCGCCGGGCATCTGGACGATTTGCGTCGTGCTCGGCGTCCTTTCTTGGACGACCCTTGCCCGTATCACGCGCGCCAAGACGATGGAGGCCCGCGAGCTGGACTACATCCAGGCAGCCCGCGCGCTGGGCCTAAGTCACTTCCGAATCCTGGCACGCCACGTTCTCCCCAACGTCATCGGTCCGATCATCGCAATCGCGACCATCCTTGTGGCACGTATGATCATCGCGGAGAGCGCGTTGTCGTTCCTCGGGCTCGGGGTTCGGCCTCCGACCGCAAGTTGGGGCTCGATGCTCAACGACAGCCAGTCGCTCCTGCTCGGCGTGCCCCGGCTGACGCTCTACCCCGCGGTCCTGATCAGCATGGCCGTTTTTGGGTTCAACCTCTTTGGAGAAGGGCTGCGTGATGCGTTCGACCCGAAGGACTGAACGCCAAACTGGTCGCCGTTGGGTTGCAGCTGCAGCCGCCTTCGTCGTGGCCGCGCTCTTGCTCAGCTGGGTCATCTCGAACTTCCCGAAGGCGCCCGTCGGTCCCCGTTACGTCGGCGCCGGACATGACACTCCACAGCCCGGGGGAACCTTCATCTTCGCCGCCGGCAGCAACATCCACACGCTCGATCCGCACTTCGCCTACGACACGCTTTCAACCGCGGCGTGCCGGCTCCTCTACGACGGACTGCTCGACTACGACTACGAGGGAAACATGGTCCCGAGCCTTGCGGCCGAGCTACCGGAGATCTCGGACGGGGGTAGGATCTTTCGCTTCAAGCTGCGCGACGGGATCAAGTTCCACAACGGCCGACAAATCACCGCCGAAGACATCTCATGGTCGCTCCACCGGTTGCTTTCCGAGCGCATCGGTTCGCCGGGGTATCCGTTCTTCAAATCGATCGAAGGAGCCCCCGCGTACCACACAGGAGAGGCAGACCGCGTCGAAGGTATCGTCGTCCTCGATGACAAGACGATCGAGTTCCGCCTCGACGAGGCCGACCAGACTTTCCTCAACGCGCTCGCCATGCCGTTCGCGTACCCACTCGCCAAAGAGCACGTCGAGCAGCTCGAGGAAGCCGAGGGGCGGGACGCGGTCGGACGTCACCCGATCGGCTCGGGGCCGTTCAGGTTTTCACGCTGGGAGCGCGGCGTTCAAGTCGAGCTCGAACGCTTCGAAGAGTACTGGGCGCCACGGGCGCGCCCCGAGCGGATGATCTTTCTCGAGAACATTTCGGCCGATGTGGCCAGTGCGCGCTTTCGCAACGGCGACCTCGACATCATCTATCGGCCCAGCAAGGTGAACCGCTTGTTACTGCGGGAGTCCGAGGCCTGGGCTCCCTATCGAGCCGAGTCACCGAGCGCGTCGGTGTTCGCGCTAGGTCTCAACTGTGAGCTGCCTCCCTTCGACGATGTGCACGTCCGGCGCGCCGTGGCCTTCGCGCTGGACCGCTCGAAGCTAGAGCGGCTCGACCCGGGCCAGGTGGTCGCCGCGTCTCAGGTCCTGCCGCCAATGCTTGCGCCGTACGACCCGGAGCTGCCCACCAGACAGGTGTTCGACCTCGATCGTGCCAAGGAAGAGATGCGCTTGGCAGGGTTCCCCGACGGACTGAGCGAGCCGATTACGCTCTGGGTGCGAGGCGAAGGCGAGGTGCGAGCCGCACAGCTCTTCCAACAAGACCTCAAGGCGATCGGCATCGAAATCGAGCTCAAGATGGTCTCCTTCGCGACGTATTTGAAGGAAACCGGCAAGCCGCGTGTCGCCCAGGCCGCCTTCACGGGCTGGCATCAGGACTTTCCCGACCCGTCGAACTTCATGGACATCCTGTTCCACAGCCGATCGATTCATCCCGAAAATTCCGAGAACCGCTCGTTCTATCGAAACCCGAAGCTCGACGCGATCCTCGACCGCGCGCGCCCGGAAATCGATCGAGAGGTCCGGCTCCAGCTGTATGCAGAGGCCAACGCGATTCTGGCCGACGAGGCGCCCTGGGCGTTTCTCTACTACCCGATCGACATGTTCGCCTGGCAACCCTACGTGAAGGGATTCCGTCCGCACCCGGTCTGGCTAAACGAGTACCGCAACATCTGGCTCGACCTTCCTAAGAAGCGCGTCAGCCAATCGGTCTACGCACAGGAGACGGCGCCATGATTCGATTCATCGCGCAAAGGGCGGTGTGGGGCGTGCTGGTCGTCATGTCCGTCGTGACGCTGGTCTTCTTCTTGATCTTCGTCGCGGGTGACCCGGCCGTGACCATCCTCGGACCGCAGGCGCGGGCCGAGCAAATCGCGGACTTCAAAGCGAAGAAGGGCCTAGACCGCCCCGTCCCCGAACAGTTTCTCAGCTACCTCGGGGTCATGCCGTGCATCCGCAAGGACTCGCAAAAGTATGAACGCGACGACGGCTCCCGCGGATTCTGCGGCATCCTTCAGGGAGATCTCGGAGAATCGTACTCGCACCACGAGTCGGTCGCGGACGTCATTGGGCACCGTTTGCCGCGAACCTTGCTGCTCGCGTCTTTGGCCGTCCTCTTCGAGCTCGTCATCGGTCTGAGCGCCGGGGTGATCGCGGCGCTCCGGCGCAACCGTTGGTCGGACACGCTGATCATGTTCGCCACCTTCGTCGGCATCAGCCTGCCCACCTACGTCACGGGCCCGATCGCGCTCCTGCTGTTCGCGTTCCTCCTGGGCTGGTTTCCCTTCGGCGGCTACGGCGTCGACGCGATCGATCACGTCTATCACGCGCTGCTGCCATCCATCATCCTGGCCGTTGCGGGCGCCGCGACGTATGCACGGGTCATGCGCGGAGAGCTGATCGAAACGCTGCGGCACGACCACGTGCGGACGGCGAAAGCCAAGGGCATGCCGATGAGCGGAGTCGTCATCAAGCACGCCATCCGCAACGCCCTACTCCCCGTCGTCACCCTCATCGGC
>JBGUEF010000196.1:0-6501 GCA_041821485.1 Deltaproteobacteria bacterium | reverse complement strand
CGGGTCGTCCGGCCATCTGTGGTAAGGCAAGCTCGTGCTTGCCCACGGCATCGTGACCTCCCGATCGGCCGATCCCGACCGCTACATGCTGTTTTTGCACGGGATCCTAGGCACTCGGGCCAACTGGCGAGGCATCGCCCGGCGGTTCGTCGACGCGAGGCCCGGGTGGGGCGCCGTGCTGGTCGACCTCCGCGAGCACGGGGAGTCCCTCGGACTCTCAGGCCCTCACAGCGTGCGAGCGGCGGCAGCCGATGTGGCCGAGCTCGAGGCGTCGCTGCCCGTGCGAGTCGGGGGCGCGCTCGGCCACAGCTTTGGGGGCAAGGTCGCGCTGGAGTGGCTCCGATCGCGCGGGGGTCGACTCACCGAGGCGTGGACCATCGACTCTTCGCCGTCTCCGCACGTGGAGAATCGCGACACGTCGGCAACGGCCGCGGTGATTCGAACGCTCGAAGCCCTTCCCCGACAATGGGCGTCCCGAGACACCTTCGTCTCGGCGCTGGTCGGGGCCGGGCAGCCGCCGCCGATAGCCCAATGGCTCGCGATGAACCTCCGCAAAACCGGCAGTGGCGAACGTAGCTTCGGACCGGACCTTGGGGTGGTCCGCGCTCTCATCGAAGACTACGCCCGGACCGACAGTTGGGACGTGCTCGAAGCGCTGCCGCAGGGTTGCACGCTCGACGTGGTCATTGGCGGCCGATCCGAGGTGTTTTCCGCGTCGGATCGCGAGCGGGTGGAGCAACTCGCGGACCGGAATTCAAACATCTCGGTGCACGTGATCGAACCGGCGGGACACTGGGTGCATGTCGATGCGACCGATGCACTGCTGGCGCTCTTGACTTCGCCGCGAAGCCCACAACGATGAGCGTCGATGGCGATCTTCATGACAGGGGCGACCGGGTACCTCGGGTCGTACTCTACCGAGTGGCTCCTTCGTAACACCGACCACGAGCTCGCACTTCTGGTGGGGACCTCGGACTACGACGCCGGCGTCGAACGCCTCTGGAAGTCCCTTCAACTGCACATGGAGGCCGACGAGTTTCATCGCCACCTGGATCGGATCTGTTTCATCGGCGGTGATTTGACCGAGCCCGGCCTGGGCATCTCTGCGGCAGACTACGATTGGCTGATCTCGAACGCGGAGTCGGTTCTCCATAACGCAGACGCCCTCGACTTCCGTTCCGAGCGCACCTGTACGAATCAGAACCTTCGCGGCACGCTCTCGGTCATCCAGCTCGCGCGCGCGATCCAAGAAGACCACCCTCTGGAGCGCTTCACGCTGGTGTCGACGGCGGCCGTGGCCGGCAACCGTCCGGGGGCGCTGGTGATGGAAGACGAACCCCTCGACTGGAGCCAGCCCGATTTCAATCCGTTCACGCGCACGAAGAAGTTTTGTGAGCACATGGTACGAGAGCTCTTGCCCGACTCGCCTTGCCTGGTCGTGCGCCCGAGCAGCGTCGTTGGCGATTCACGCTTCGCCGCAACGACTCGGTTCGACATGATCCGCGCCCTCTGTGCCTTGACCGACCTCCCGGTGCTGCCGCTTTCGCCCGACATTCGCCTCGACATCGTCAATGCCGACTGGGTCGGCCCAAGCATCGCGGAGCTGCACGTCCGTGAAGACCTCGCGCGCGACACGTACCACTTGAGTGCGGGCATCGAGTCGCGAACCCTCGGAGAGATTGCCGACGCATTCTCGTCCGCCCTCGGCAAACGAACCCCTCGGTTTGCCGGTCAGCTCGCGGCGCCGTTCGAGCGAGCGATGGATGCCCTGGCCAACTTTCCCAAAGCGGGAAACCTCCACCGCATCGGCGCGCTCCTGAGCGTGCTCATCCCGTACCTCGCAGCGGACATCGTGTACGACAACACGCGCGCGGTGACGGATCTGCATAGCGCGCCAACGCCCTTCACTTCGTACGGCGCGGCGCTGTACACCTACGCGAAATCCGTGAACTTCGAGTTTCCGTATAGGGCACTCCCCGAAGGTCTCGATCTTTCGAACGTTCCACCCAGCCCCGTTCGTCCGATGGCGTGAGCCCAGGGCGGCACTTTCCATGTGTCGCCGGGAGTGGTAATTGGGCCGAGGATGGGGCTCAAGAACACAGTCGAGTGGGCGCGCAACGAGTGGGGCATCTTCCGCAAGGGCGGCGAGATGGGCTGGGGTCAACGCGGGCGTTGGCTGCAGCAGTGGGTCCCGTTCGGAACCCGCACGGTCGGCTGGAGTGCGGTGTCGCTCGGCATCGGGCCACTCACCAAGGGCGCGGCATCGACGTGGGCAGCCAAGAAGTGGAGCCAGTCCTCGGCCAAAGGCCTCCGCATCGACATCGAATCAACGGGTGGAGAGAACGTTCCGGACGGTGGCTTCGTCTACGCGAGCAACCACGAGAGCTTGATCGACATCTTGGTGCTCGGAGCGGCACTGCCCGGCGATTTCAAGTGGGCCGCGAAGCGTTCGGTGATGAATATCCCGTTCTTGGGCTGGCACCTCAGGCTCGCGGGACACGTGCCGGTCGACCGCAACAAGGGCAAGAATGCGGCACTGGCGGTCACGGAAGCATTCGAGAGCGTGCTCCGCGATGACAAACCGCTCCTGGTGTTCCCCGAAGGGACACGAACCGAAGACGGTAAGCTGAGGGAGTTCAAGGACGGTGCATTCCAAGCAGCCGTGCTGACCGGGAAGCCGGTGGTGCCCGTCGCACTGAATGGCACATTCACACTGATGTCCCGCGACGAGGTCGATACGGGCGGAAGCAAGAACCGCGAGGACCGTCTCGTCACGGTGCAAATCGGAAAGCCGCTCTACCCGAGCGCGGAGCTCGAAGATCAAGAAGCAGTGGCCGACTTGCGCAAGCGCACCCGCGCCGCGGTGGTCGACATGCTCGCCCAGGTTAGGCCTGCTGAGGCCGTTGCCGTATCAGCGCGGCCGCTTTGAACTTGATCACCGTTTCGCCGCGTTGATTGGTGAGCTGCAGATAGAGCATTCAGCAGTACTGGTCGACGATCTTACCTAGCCCGGGGACGGCGCTTTCGACGTTCTTGCGCGCCGAGCCTCGGAGCTTGCCGTAAGCGCCTTTGACCGAGCCGTGCTTGGAGCTCTGGGCACGGCCATCGGTGACGGCGAGGAGGGCTTCGGCCACTTCTTTCGAGTGTGCGCTGAAGTAGTTCGCGACGGACTGACCTTGGGCGACCGCCTGCTCGCGAAACGGTTCGAGCGCCGCGGCGAATTCCGGCAGCAGGGCTTGAACCACGTTGCGAACGAAGCCCGGCTTCACGCCTTGGACCAGCTTGTACCCCGCCTTGACGGCGACACCGCTGATGCCGCGTTGGTTGCCCACTTCCTCATCAACCAAGCGGCAAACGTCTTCGGTGATTGAGGCACGCTTGGCCTCGTCATTCAACACGTCGTTCAGATTCATGACCCTTCCTTTTGCCTCTTGGGGCGCTCGACGCAAGCGCGGCGTCCTCGATGCTCGATTCGATCGCCCGAACCACAGCGTCCACCGTGTCGCGACGCTCGCTCACGACGAAGAAGTACTCCTTGTTCCGCAGATGGCTCACACGTCCGACCTTTTCGCCGCTGGGGTTGTGGATGCCAATCTGGGCCCCAACGTAGCGCTTGAAGTCGACGGCAACGACGCCCACGTGCCCTCTTTGCGACAGAAGCGCGATCATCTCCTCGCGGTCGACGTGGCCCTCGTTGTTGAACGAGACCAGCAGATGCTTGCAACGGACGGCCTCGAAGATGGCCTGCAACCCTTGACGAATCCGGCGCTTCGAGTTGAAGTCGCTCTTGTATTCCTTGCACTGGACGCGCTTGTTGGCGATGCCGTAGGTCTCGGGCTTGTCCCAGCGAATGAGGCTCTCCCAGACGTGATAGTTGCCCATGTAGCTGTGCTGGTTGTACGGCGGATCGATGTACGCGACGTCGGCGTCGACACTTGACGCCGCCTCGACCGCATCGAGATGAAGCGCCTCGCCGGGGCCGGACAGAATCGCTGGCACGCGGAGCTCTAGGACCTTGAACGCGCGGGCCGCCCACTGCTTCAAGTAGGCCATCTGCACACCGGTCGTGGAGTCGACGCGATCGGCGGCCTCCATCAACGACACCAGAGCAATGGCTTCGAGCTCTGGCGGCAACGCGCGCCGGGCGATGTCCTCCCTGATCGCGTCCACGCGCGCGCCGTTTTTTGGTTGGAAGTACCGCGCGTCTTCGCAGAACGCTTTGGTGAAGTACCCGTCCTCTGGATGGACGACCGAGAGCTCAGCGATGAGCTGCGTCGCCTCCTCGAGCCAACGATCCGCATCCGCTTGCACGTAGCAGCGAGCCAGAGTCGCCGCGTATGCCAGATGGTCGTTCGCGATCACGAAGCGACCAGACTCCTTGAGACCGCGCGCCACCCGTGAAGTCCCGGAAAACAAGTCGAGCACCCTCCCCGACTCGGGAAACGCCGACATCGCCCGCACGATGTGCGGCACCAACACCCGTTTGGAGCCTATGTACTTGATCATGAAGTCTGGGCGGTCATCGCCTGAACGATGGCGTCCCGGAGCGTAGCAGCTTCGTAGGGCTTTTGGACAAAGCCGAGCGCACCCAGGCTGCGAAGCTCACGCTCCAGCTCTCGGTCCCAGTACCCAGACACGAACACCACCGGCGCCTCCGGGTCCGCTTCCCGCAGCCTCTTGAAAGCCTCGTCTCCAGTCATTCCGGGCATGTTGAGGTCCATCAGCACCAGATCGGGCCGCGGCTGAGTCTCCGAGTAGATTCGAAGAGCTTCCTCGCCGCTTTGGGCAAAGATCACGCGGTGGCCACTCTGCCGAACGACGCGGCCAGCGCTTCGGCGAACGATATCCTCGTCGTCGACCAGCATGATCAGAAGCTGCGTCCTCGGAAGCCTAATCGCCGGCAAGCTTGGTTCCGTCGGAACCATCGGGCGCTCGCTCGTCAGCGGGAACACCACCTGAAACTGGCTGCCGCGACCCGGCACGCTGTGCAGCGTGATGTGCCCATTGTGCGCCTTTGCGATCTCGTACACGGCTGCGAGGCCTAGGCCCGCGCCAACCTGGGCGCCCTTGGTCGTGAAGAATGGATCGAAGGCGCGTTCCCGGGTCGCGTCGTCCATGCCGATGCCCGTGTCCTCCACGGTGACGAGAGCGTGCGCGACCAGCGGGTTGAGCGGCGCCTTCTCGAGGTCGAGTTGGTCGGCCTTCTTGGCGCTGAGCTTGAGCTTACCCCCGTTCGGCATCGCATCGCGTGCATTGATCAGCAGATTCATCAGCAGCTGGTGGAGTTGCCCGCGGTCGCCGGTCACCTTGAGCCCGCGGTCGATCTGCGCCTCGATGCTGATGCCCCGATGAAACGTGTGTCGCGCGAGCTGCACGACGTGGTGGCAGAGCTCGGACAGGTCGACCTCGGTATGACTGCGCTCTATCTCGCGCGCGAAACCCAGCAAGCGGCTGGTCATCTCGGTCGCCGCAGCGGCTGCCGTGCGAATGTCGTTGAACGCTTCGCGCACATCGGTTTCGCTGACCTTGGTCTCGCCCGGAAGCCCGTTCAAGAAATCGATACTGGCTCGGACCGCGCCAAGAAGATTGTTGAAGTCGTGCGCGACGCCCGTCCCGAGCCGCCCGATGGCCTCGAGCTTGCGACGCTGCGCGACCTGCTCCTCCATCGGATCGTGATGGGCAAACAGCAGGAGGCAGCTGCCGATCTGGACGCGGTCGCCGTACGTCAGGACTTGACGTACCACCGCCATTCCGTTGACCTGCGTCCCATTGCGGCTGTCGAGGTCCTCGATCAAGTAGGCGCCGTTCTCATGCTGGAAAATGCGCGTGTGCATTCGCGACACGAGCGTGTCGTCGATTTTCACGTTGGCGCTGTCGCCGCGCCCGAACGTCAGCTCGGTGTTGATGGCGTATTTGTCGCCGGCCAGGTTCCCGGCGAGCACGACGATGCGGGCCTGCTCCTGCTTCTCGGAGAGTCCCTTCTGCGAGAAGACGTGGCGCCGTGTAACCTCACTCGGATCGTGTCGCGACATCGGAAAGCGGGCCCCCAAAGCCCATTAGATGGTAGCGTGCAGAAGCGCCCAAGGGTGTAGCCCCCTTGGGTGAGCCACTCCAGCGCACATGGGCGCCTGATTGATCTCTTCGGAGCTTCGGCAATACTCGGCGCCGGGCCATGCGTTCCTCGCTACAACAGCCTCCGGGATCCCTAATGATTCGGCGCGCTTGCGTTCTCGCAGGACTGCTTGCGCTGTTGCTGCAGGGCTCGACCGGCGGCCATATGCTGATGGTGGAGCATACGCGATGCGCCGAGCACGGTGATCTAGTCCACCGTGGCGACTCCCACGAGCACGTCGACTCAGAGCATGCACACGCCGATGTGGCGGCGCTCGAGGGAACACCCTCCAAGGGTTCCGGCAAGACGCACGATCATTGTGCGCTGTCGGTCGATCGGCGAGGCGCCGTGGCTGCGATCGTCTCCCCAGAGCCGCTCACACAGGCCCT
>JBGUEF010000195.1:0-6517 GCA_041821485.1 Deltaproteobacteria bacterium | reverse complement strand
CCTTCTTCTTCGCCGGTCGCGGTAACCCGTGGCTTTGCGACCGAGGCGAGCTCGAGGTCGGGGACGCCGATGTCCTCGCGGGCGCGCACCGCGACGCCGAGCTGTCCTTTTCCGCCGTCGACGACCAGCAAATCCGGCAGCTCCCAGCCATCTTCCTGGTTCTTTCCCCGGCGCAAGCGCCGCATCAGGACTTCGTACATCGCCGCGTAGTCGTCGCCGCCGCCGACCCCTTTAACCCGGAAACTTCGGTACCGGTCCTTGGCAGGCGCGCCGTTCTGCAGCGCGACGAAGACCGCCACGGTCTCCTCGCCACCGGTGTGTGAGATATCGACGCACTCGATTCGGCGGGGCACGACCGGCAGGCGGAGCTGCCGCTGAAGCTCTTCTAGCCGCGCCTCGACATCTTCACGTGCGCGTTCCTTCTCGTCGAAGGCGTGCTCCGCATTTTCGCGCGCAAGGTCTAGCAACTTCGCCTTGGCACCGCGCTTCGGTTCGACGATCTGCACGCGGCGCTTCCGGTTCTCGCTGAGGAGCTCCTCGAGGGCTTCGCTCATTTCGATCCCTACCGGCACCAGAACCTCGTCCGGTAGAGACGTCCGTTCGGCATAGTGCTGGTGGAGGAACGCGCCGAGCATCTCGTCGTTGGGCACCGCAACCCGTCGCAGCGGAAGGGTGCGTACGCTAAACAAGCGCCCGCCGCGCATGCTCAGCACCGCCACTTCCACCTGGTCACCCTGCCGGTGAAAGCCGATCACGTCTTGGTCCGATTTCTGCACACCAGAGACACGCTGTTCCTCTTGGGCGCGCTCTACGGCGCGAAGCTGATCACGATAGATCGCCGCCCGCTCGTACTCGAGCTCGCCCGATGCACCTTGCATTCGGCCGTCGATGTCGCGCACGAGCTCGTCGTGCCGCCCGTCGAGAAACCGCGCGACGTTAGCCACCTGCGCGCGGTACTCCGCCTCGTCGACTGCCAGCACGCAGGGCCCCGGGCAGCGTTTGATTTGGTGCTGAAGACACGGCCGGGACCGGAGACGGAACTCGGTGTCCGTGCACGTCCGTAGCTGGAAATAGCGGTTGACGAGCCGAAGGGTCTGCCGCGCCGCGGTCGCCGAGTGATAGGGCCCAAAGTACTGTGCACCATCTGGCTTCGGCCGGCGAACGACTTCGAGCCTCGGCCAAGGCTTCTTCGCATCGAGCCGCAGCGATAGGTACTCCTTGTCGTCGCGCAGCTTCACGTTGTACTTCGGCTGGTGCGACTTGATCAGCTGGTTCTCGAGGAGCGCAGCTTCCTTGTCGGTGTGCGTGACGAACGTCTCAATGTCGGTGAGCTCGCGTTCGAGACGACTGACGAACGCGCGCAGATCACTCGACCCCGGTTGGAAGTAACTCCGCACACGGTTCCTGAGACTCCGCGCCTTGCCGACGTACAGGACCTTCCCGTCCGCGCCACGAAAGACGTAGACTCCCGGCGACACTGGGAGCCCGTCGAGCTTTCGCTGTGCTACCTCTGCAACCACGCCGAACCTATACCACCGCGGGCGCCCCGGAGCGCCCTGCGGTTCACTCAGCTCGAATCACGCGCTCATCCGTGACGACGAGGTCGACCGCCACGTCGAACGGAAGCTCGGGCACTTCGGAGATCAACTGAAAATCGTAGGCGACCGCACAGGTGCATGCGTGTCCCAGTCGGGGGATCAGCTTGTCGTAGTAGCCACCACCGTACCCGATCCGGTAGCCGCGTGGGTCGACCGCCAACGCAGGAACCAGAGCGAAATCAACCTCCTCGGGCTGTACTTGCGCTGCCGTCTCCGGCGGCTCCCGCACCGAAAAGGCCCCCTCGACGAGCACGGTGTCCGAATCGACGAAGTGAAGTTGCAGTTCGTCGCCAACCACTCTCGGCAACGCCACTCGCTTGCCCGCGGCCCACGCCGCTTGGATGCTCGGCTGCGTTCGCACTTCGTTGCCAATCGACGCGAAGGCGAGAACCGTCTCCGCACGTTCGAGCTCCGGAAGTGCGAAGAGACGTTTGGTGATCTCGCCAGAACGCAGCTCGCACGCCGATTCTGGCAGCGCCTCGCGCACGGCGCGCATTCGGTTGCGGAGCGCCAGCTTGGCGCGTTGACGGAGCTCGGTTTCGGCGCGCTCCGTTTCGCCCGCGCTCACGGCTCGATTTGCTGCGCGAGCTCGGCGTCCGCTTGCAGCCGCTGATCGATTCGTCGAATCGCGGTGTCGACCACCTGGCGCGTTCTGGCCTCGAGGCTTTCCCGTCGCTGCTCGGACGCGTCGAGATCTTCAGCGAGACTGAGCGCGACGACGGCGAGAAGCTGTGCGGGTGTCGCCGCTCGTGCCGCCTTAGGGCCGAGGGCTGCCACTCGTTCATTCACGATATCGGCCAGGCGTTGTAGGTATGCTTCGTCGGCGTCCGAGGACATGCGATAGCGGGCACCGGCAATTTCGATCTGAACGTTGCGCTTCACGGTTGACCGGAAGGTAGTCCTCCACCTCCTCAGGCGTCAAGGTAGGACATACACACTCATCCCCTCTACCTTCCGCTGCGATCGGAATCAGAGTACGAGGGTTTAGGGGACAGGGGGCTGGCGTGTTATCGTTGATCCCCGGGGGACAGTAGGGGTCATGATCAAGGTTAGTTGCCCGTCATGTAATGCGTCTTACGACGTGGACGAGCGCCGTTTGCCCGAGGACGGGCTTCGAATGCGGTGCCCAAAGTGCAGCGAAAGCTTCCAAGTTCATCGCGATGGCTCGACCGCGAAGAGCGGGGGTGGAGCTGCGCCAGCGGCAAATAAGCGCTCGAGGCGCAAACCGACGCAGGTCGGGCTCGGTCCGCAAGTGCCGCCGCCCGCCCCGGCGGCGGCGATCAAGTCACCGCCTTCTGACTTGCCAGCTCCGGCGGGCGAGGTCGATCTACCGGCGCCATTCGGCGGTGGCGATTTCGCAGATCTTCCTGCACCAAAGAAAGGCGGGCGTTCTCTCGATTTCGATCCATTTGATGATCCCGGAGTTGCCGACCTTCCTATGCCAAAGGCCCAAGCGGAGCCGTCTGGTTTTGATCCATTTGCAGACATGGACCTGCCCGCACCGCTCGAGGGACCGGGCGGCACCGATCTACCCGCCCCCATGTCTGCGGCTTCAGGAACCGAGATCGACTTACCTGCTCCCATGCGCGGCGCACGCGCGAGAGAGATCGAGCCGATGGGTGGAGAAATCGATCTGCCGATGGCGCTGTCGGACGCTGATCTACCGACGCCAAGGGCGGCGTCTGCCGTCCCAGCACCTATCTCGCTCGATTCCGACCTGCCCATGCCCTTCGATCAGAAGGATCTGCCGATCGCTCGCGACGACTTCATGGACCTCGACATCGACGGTCCAGAGCGAGTTCATGGCGGCGGACCGATCGAGCTGGATCTCCCCGACGGCGACGACCTCGACCTCGAGCTCGACGCGCCTCCAAGGGCCCCAGCACCCCCACGGCCCCTTGGCCAGCCTTTCGGAGCGCCAGGCGGAGCACCGCCGGGCGAGATGCCGCGCCCAGACCGTATCAGCCGCGATTCCGCCGAGCTCACGCTGCCCGAATCAGACGAGCTGGAGTTTTCGGGGCTTCCAGGTGAGGGCGAAGACGGCGTGCACCGCATGCCCAACCCCGGTGGAGCCGGACCGGACGTGTTCACCACGTCCAAGCGCCAGATCGAAGGGCTCAAGATCAAACGCCCGCCTTGGCTGATGAAGGCCGCGGCGGTCGTCGCGGCCATTGCCGCGGTGCTCGGTGGCGGCTTCTATCTCGGCACCACCCAGTACGGCCTCTTTGGGATTCACCTGGCGGAGCCGTTCCTCCCCGCCTCGGGCGACGCAGTGCTCGTCGCGCAGGCGATCGAAGACGCGGAAATCATCGCGGCGGCAGATACCTACGGGGCGACGCGGCAGGCGCTTGCGAGGCTCGAAGGCGAGCGACGCGGTGCGAGTCTGAATCGCTCGCTGATCGCGAGGAGCCTCCTGCATGAGTCGTACTATCAGGTGCGCTACGGACAAGACGCCGAGAGCGCCGCCACCGCCGATGTGCTCCGCGTGCACTTGCAGCGCCGGGGCGACGATGCGCCACGCATTCATGTCGCGCTCGCGGCCGATGCTCTCCGCAATGCCGACACTGTCGTTGCGACCTCAGAGATCGCGCTCGCCGTGCAAGAGGAACCGACGGACGCCTACGTGGACTTGGTGGCCGGTGAGATCGCGCTCAGAGGCCGCGATGGACAAGCGGCGGTCGACGCGTTCGACCGCGCTATGAAGAAACACGACAGTGCTCGCGCGCAGTGGGGCCTCGCCCGCGGCTACCGCCTGCTCGGGGCCCAGGACCAGGCCGCCGTCGCGGCCAGGGCGACTCAGAAGCTCAGCCCGAATCACGCCGGCGCGCGCGTCGCGGTCGCGGACCTGCTGATCCAAGAGGGGCAGATCGACCAGGCCTACGAGCTTCTTCAAGTCCCCGCGGGCCTTGCACCGATCGAGGGCGCCACTTTGCAAGTCGCGCGTGCGGACAAGTCTTCTGCCCTCACCCTCATCGCGCAGATCGAGGAGCAGCGGGGGCGCCTTGGCGCCGCACGTGAGATGTACGAAAAGGGAATCGAGCTCGACACGAGTAACGCCGACGCGACGCTCGGGGCCGCGCGACTCGTCCTGTTGGAGCGCGACTACCCAGACGCCTACGCCCGTTTCCAGACGGTGCTCCGGTCGGAGGTCCGACCTGGCGCCGAGATCGATGTGACCGGAAAGCCCAGAGTCGTGGTCGATGCCAAGCTTGGCGCTGCCGAGGCGCTACTGGCGATGGACAAGGCGGACGAAGCCAAACAATTGCTCGCCGACCTCAAGACACCCGAGCCGGTGAGCGCAGAGGTCGAGCTCTGGCAGGGGAAGGTCGACGAAGGCCTGGGTTACACCGAAGAGGCTGTTCGTCACTTCCGAAACGCGATCGCGCTCGAGCCGACGGGGTTCCGCGCGTACATGGCGCTCGCCCAGCATTACCGGGCGACGAAGCGCCCCGATGAAGCGGTTGGTGTTCTCGTCGAGGCGCAGAAAAACGTCGAGATCACTGCCGAGGTGCGGCGCGTCTTGGGCTGGGCCGAGCTCGAGCGCAACCGTGTCGACGCGGGGATCAAACAGTTCTTGCACGCACTCGAGATGGAGCCTCAAGACTCGGCGTCCCAGTTCGGGCTTGCCGTGGCGTACCGACGCAAGGGCATGCTCGACGAGGCTGGCGTGGAGCTCGAGAAGGTTCGGGAGTTGGACGCGAAGTTCCCGGCTCTTGCGCTCGAGAAGGGACGCCTCGCCGAAGCGACGGGCGACATGGACGGCGCGGTGGTGAGCTACCGCGAAGCGCTCGAGGAGTCACCCAAGGATGCCCTGCTGAAGTCGCGTTTGGGTGCCGTGCTGGTCATCACCGGTCAGCTCGAGGAGGGAGAGAAGCTGTTGCTCGAGGTGATCGAGGCTCAACCATACTCTGCCGAAGCGGAGCACTATCTCGGCCGCGTGGAGTTGGAGCGAGGTCAGACGGAGCCTGCGCGGCAGCACTTCCTTCGCGCGGCTCGTCTCGAGTCCGACAGCGGTCTCTATCGGATGTACGTCGCCTGGGTGGCGCTCGAGTCGAACGAGATGACGACTGCCCTGCGGGAGCTCGACACCGCGCTGAAGCTCGATCCGACCCTCGGAGACGCCTATTGGCTCCGCGCGCGAATTCGGATTCGGGCCGGCGTCGTTCGCGATGCCCTCGGCGACCTTCGCAAGGCCGTCGAGCTCAACCCCGAACGGGTCGATGCATGGGCAGCCATGGGTGAATGCCACTACCAGCTTGGCCAGATGAAGGAAGCGATCGTGGACTTCGAGAAGGCCGTGGCGGGCGATCCGGAGCGTGGGTACTGGTGGTATCGCCTGGGGCGCCTGCAGCTCGACGAAGGCCGTCGTGCCGAGGCGCTGACGTCGCTCGGCACGGCCACCTCTCTCGGCGGAGATGACCCGAGCCGCAAGGCATGGGTTGCCGATGCACACCGGTTGACCGGCGATATCTACTACGCACAGAAGAAGCGCCAGGACGCCGTCGTGGAATATGGGCGCTACCTGGAGCTGGCGGATCGCGACGCGATCGACCGGGTGGAGGTCCAAAGGAAGCTACAAAGGATCGCCCAGGGCCTCGACTGAACGGGCGTCAGTCGAGCTGATCGCGACCAAAGGCGTCGGGTAGGAGCGACGAAAGGTCGTACTCCGCACGCGCGCCGCCCGTGTAGCTCCGGATCGGAAGGCTTGGCGCTAGCTCGGCCAGGCATTGCCTGCAGATGCCGCAAGGTGGGGTGGGGCTTTTCGCCCCGGAAGCGACCACGAGCGCCACCAGCTCACGTTCGCCCGCCGCGACCGCAGCCGCCAATGCCGCACGCTCCGCGCAAAGCGTGGCGCCGTAGCTCGCGTTCTCGACGTTGCAGCCCGTGAACACCGCGCCGCTCTTCGTTTGGACGGCCGC
>JBGUEF010000194.1:0-6522 GCA_041821485.1 Deltaproteobacteria bacterium | reverse complement strand
AACGAGGCGGCGTGCTTGCCGCTCCGCTCCCGGATCGCTGAGTGTCTCGCGTCCGTGCCGACCGGTCTATACGTAATTCGTGACTATCTGGTCTTCGTTACACTTGAGTGCCAGCGTAACGCTGATCACCGACGCGCGGCGGAACACCAGAACTGCACCAACGGAGGACGACTCGCGACGGGCGTGCTTGAGATTAACCCTTTGAAAAAGGGGACTGTCCCCTTTTCGTAGATGTCTACGTGTGGAGGGGCACGGCGGGGCGCGCGCCTAGCTCTGCTGCCCGGCCTTCACCGCTACCAATCCCGCCCGCGCCTTGTTGACGGTCTCTTCGTATTCCTTGTCCGGGTCACTCGCTTCGACGATGCCTGCGCCGGCCTGGAGCCACATTTCGTCTTTGTGTGCGACGATGGTGCGGATGGCGATCGCGACGTCCATGTTGCCGTCGAAGCCGATGTAGCCGACCGCGCCGCCGTAGACGCCGCGGCGTTCAGGCTCGAGCTCTTCGATGATCTGCATCGCTCGGACTTTGGGTGCGCCGCTCAGGGTGCCGGCAGGGAACGTTGCGCGCAGGACATCGAGCGCGTCACGGCCGGGCGCTAGGTCTCCGACGACGTTCGAGACGATGTGCATCACGTGGGAGTAGCGTTCGATGAGCATCTGATCCGTCACGCTGACGGTGCCGGGCCGGCTGATCCGGCCCACGTCGTTACGACCGAGGTCCACGAGCATGACGTGTTCGGCGCGTTCCTTTGGGTCGGCGAGGAGGTCTTCCTCGATCGCGAGGTCTTCCTCCTCGGTTCGGCCGCGATGGCGTGTGCCCGCGATCGGCCGAACGTAAGCCTGTCCCCCCTCGAGGCGCACCAAAGTCTCCGGGCTCGCCCCCGCGACGATCCGATCGGCCAGTCGCAGGAAGTACATGTAGGGGCTCGGGTTGATGATCCGCATGGCGCGATACACGTCGAAGACGTCGGTGTCGCCGAGCGGGACGCGAAAGCGCTGCGAGAGAACCACCTGAAAAATGTCGCCTGCGCGGATGTGCTCTTTGGCCTGCTCGACTGCGGCACAGAAGCCCGCGCGGTCGAACGACGAGGCTGGAAGCTCCAGCTCACCGCTCGAAACGGGGGGGTGTAGCCTGCGAGGCAGCGTCGGCTCGTCGAGGGCGGCAAGCGTTTGTTCGATGCGCTGGGTGGCGCGCGCGTACGCGCCTTTCGCATTGCCGTCGACGCGCGCCGGGACGACGACGCGCAAGGTGCCGCGCACGTTGTCGAAGATCAGGGCAGTGCCACCGATCGCGAACGAGAACTCCCAATCGTCATCGCGCGCGAGCGGTTCGCCAACCGTCGGCTCGAAGGTCCGCACCGCGTCGTAGCTCACATAGCCCACGGCGCCGCCCCAGAATCGCGGCAACCAATCGACCTCGGGCGGCTTCCACTCCGCGAGCGTTTCGCGAAGGCGCTCCCAGGGATCCACACCGAGCTCCTGCTCGACCTTGCCGTCCACGATTCGCTCGAAGCGGTCGGCGACCCCGCGGACAATCACCTCGGGCGCAAAGCCGACGAAGCTATACCGCGCCCATTTTTCGCCACCGACCACGCTCTCGAGCAGATAGCTGCCGGCGTCCTGGCCGAGGGTTGCGTGCGCAAGCACGGGCGTGAGGCGATCGGCGATGACCTCGCGGTACACCGGGACGACCGTAGCGCTTCGGCTGAGGCGTTCGAACTCGCCGGAGCTCGGAAAATACTCGCTCACCGCAGTCCGAATAACACCGATATGACAAACGTGCTAAGGCCCCGCCCAAGAGGAGCACCTGGAGATAACATGGCCGACCTACCCCTCATCGAAGCCGACCCTGAAATCGCCCAGTGCATCGCCGACGAAGAGCAGCGTCAGCACGACAAACTACGCCTCATCCCGAGCGAGAACTACGCCAGCTCTGCGGTTCAGGAAGCCTGCGGCAGCGTGCTCAACAACAAGTACTCCGAGGGCTACGCCGGCAAGCGATACTACGAGGGGCAGCAGAACATCGACACGGTCGAGAAGCTCGCCATCGAGCGCCTCAAGAGCCTGTTTGGTGTCGACCACGCCAACGTGCAGCCCTACTCCGGCTCTCCCGCCAACCTGGCGGTCTACTTCGCCTTCTGTAACGCCGGTGACACGATCATGGGCATGGGGCTGCCGAGCGGCGGTCACCTGACTCACGGTTGGAAGGTTTCGATTTCCGGTAAGTACTTCAACGCGATTCAGTACGGCGTGCGCCGGGGCGATCAGCTCATCGACTTTGACGAGGTCGCGTCGCTCGCGCGTGAGCACCGGCCGAAGCTTCTGTTCTGCGGGGCGACCGCCTATCCACGCGTCATCGACTTCGCGAAATTTGCTGAAATCGCACAGGAGGTCGGGGCGATTCTCGTCGCCGACATCGCGCACATCTCCGGCCTGGTCGCGGGCGGCGCGCACCCTTCCCCGGTCGGCCATGCGGAGGTGATCAGCAGCACGACGCACAAGACCTTCCGAGGTCCGCGCGGCGGCATGATCATGTGCGACGACAAGCACCGGAAGGCGATCGATCGCGCCGTTTTCCCTGGACTTCAGGGCGGGCCCCACAACGGGACCACCGCAGGCATTGCGATCGCAGCCAAGCTCGCCAGCACCGACGAGTTCAAGGCCTACGCGAAGGCGATCGTCGACAACTCCCACGTGCTGGCGGAGACTCTCCTCTCGCGCGGCTTCGACCTCGTCACCGGTGGAAGCGACAACCATCTCATCTTGATCGACCTCACCGGCAAGGACGTCCCAGGCAAGGTCGCGGCCCAGGCGCTCGATCGCGCCGGCATGGTTGCGAACTACAATTCGGTTCCCTTCGACACGCGCAAGCCGTTCGACCCGAGCGGCGTTCGATTGGGCACGCCAGCGATCACGAGTCGCGGTATGGGCTCGGACGAGATGAAGCGTTTGGGCAACTGGATGGCCGACGTCGTCGTCGACGTCGAGAACGAGGCCGTCATTTCGAGGATCGCCGGAGAGGTCAAAGAGCTCTGCGACCAGTTCCCCGCCCCTGGCGTTCCTGTCCGCTGAGCTAGCCCGGCTCCAGATACCGTCCTTCCGTTCAGTCCGCAAAGCTGCAGAAGGTACGTCGCAAACGGGCCCGCCCCTGCTAGACTGCGCGGAAGATGTCCCTTCAGGGAAAGCGCATCGTCGTTGGATTGGGCGGCGGAATTGCCGCATTCAAGGCCGTGGAGCTCGTCCGCGAGCTCATGAGGCGCGGCGCCGAGGTTCGCGTGGTCATGACTGAGGCGGCGACCCATTTTGTGGGCCCGATTACATTTGCGGGCCTGACGGGAAAGCCGGCGGTCACCGACCTCTGGGCCGAGGACTACGCGGGCGAGGTGCATGTCGAGCTCGGGGACTGGGCCGACGCCATCGTCATTGCCCCTGCCACCATGAACTTGATGGCCCGCGCCTCGAGTGGCCAGGCCAACGATGCGGTCCTCGCGACGCTGGCCTGTGCGCGCGGCGACGTCTTTTTCGCCCCCGCAATGCATGCGCGCATGTGGTCCCACCCTGCCATGCAATCCAACATTCAGACGCTGAAGGAGCGGGGTGCAGTCGTGCTCGGCCCGGTGACCGGCCCGCTCGCGAACGGCGAAATCGGCGAAGGGCGAATGATGGAACCCGAGGACATCGCCGAAGCGCTCGAGTCCCACCTCGTCCATTCCGATGACCTCTCGGGCTCCCGCATCCTGATCACCGCGGGCCCAACCCACGAAGACCTCGACCCGGTTCGCTACCTCGGCAACCGCTCGAGTGGGCGCATGGGCTACGCGATTGCGTCACGAGCACAGCGCCGCGGCGCCGAGGTCACGATCGTGAGCGGTCCGGTGCACCTTCCGGTCCCGTCGGGCGCGGAGGTCGTTCGGGTTCGCTCGGCGGAGGAGATGCACGCGGCGGTCATGTCGCGCTTTGAACACTTCGACGTCGTCATCATGGCCGCGGCCGTCGCTGACTATCGTCCGGCGCGGCGTGCGACACGGAAGATCAAAAAAGGTAAAAGCCTGAAGCTCGAGCTCGTCCACAACCCCGACATCCTTGCGGACGTCGGCGCGAAGCGGGCCCGCCGCCCCTCGGTGCTAGTCGGCTTCGCGCTCGAAACTGAGAACCTCGAACAGTCGGCTCGTGACAAGCTCGAACGTAAAGCAGCCGACCTCATCGTGGCAAATGAGGCAAGCGCCGGGCTCGGCGGCGACACCAACCGCGCAACGCTCGTCGACGCCGCGACCGCCACACCACTGCCGGAAATGACCAAGCGCGCCCTTGCGGACCAAGTCCTCGATCGCGTGCGAACGCTGTTGAACAATCCATCTCAACGGTCTCGACTCGAGACAGAGCACGAGGCCCCCAATTAGCCGGGAACACACAGTGACTCGCCCCCTCATCGCCTCTTGGCTCGCTCACCTCGACGGACAAGCGTCCCGCGAGGTCGCCTTGCAGGCATATCGCGAGGCCGAGGGAAAGCACGGGGTTCGCATCTACGACGACCACGATGCGCGCGTCGCGCCGGGCGCGTTCAAGCCCCATATGCCCATCTCGGAAGAACGCGTGCGCACCTTGACTCGTAGCTGGGAGCAGTTTGATCGTGCGCTCGAACCGCTTGGGCGAGCCGCCGAGCGCAACCTCGTCATCCAGTCGCTCGGGCCGTTTGTATCCGACACCGGCCTTTGGGTTGCGGGCGCCGACCTTGCGGCCGACCACCTCTTCATCTTCCGTTCCGGTGAGGTCGGCTCCTGGACCGGGGAGCAGTGGGATCAACATCTCGCCAATTGGGCGGCCGTGACGCAGTACCAAGGGCGCGACGACTGGACCGCCGAACGTTTGGTCGCTGCGGTTCGCAAAACCCCGCGCTACCAGGAATGGGTAAAGCTTCTGCGCAGCCTCATCGCAGAGGCCCGCGGCGTGGTCATTCGCAAATAGTCAGAAGAAGTCGACTGGTCCCGCGCCTTCGCGCAAGACAACCGCTTCGTCTCCGCTGAGATCGATGATCGTCGAGGGCTCGATACCGCCCCAGCCGCCATCCACGAAGGCGTCGACGTGAGGGAAGCGTGCATGGAGCTCGTCCGGGTCGTTGAGCACCTCTCCGTCGATCATGGCCGAGGTCGACACGATGGGGCTTCCGAGCTCGTTGAGCAGCGCCAGAGCGACCGTGTCGTCCGGTACCCGAATCCCCACCGTCTTTTGCTTTCGAACGAGGAGCTTGGGGACCTCGCGGGTGGCTTGCAGCACGAAGGTGTACGGCCCCGGCACTAGGCGCTTCATGATGCGGTAGGCGAAGTCGTCGACGTGCGCGTAGCGGGCGATCTTGCTGAGATCCGGGCACATGAAGCTCAGAGGGTGGTCCTTTTTGAGACGCCGGATCTGATAGATCCGCTCGACTGCCTTCTTCTGGTGGATGTCGCAGCCCAGCCCGTAGACGGTCCCGGTCGGATACACCATCACCCCGCCGCGCCGCAGCACTTCGACCACTTGCTGAACTCGCCGGGCCTGTGGATGGGTGGGGTGAATTTCGATTCGCATTGGGCGCCGGTGGAGGTAACGACGGCGCCGGGCGACGTCAAGGCGACGTGGACTACCCAAGCGGGCACAAATGCGCTAACTAGTCGCCCGCTAATGACCGAAGAGAGAGACCCGCGCCCGTACCTAGTGATTACGGTGCTTCTAGATAGCTCCGCACGGCCTGCCGAGGTGAGCCGCAGCCACGGCGACGCCTACGAGCGTTCGCTGAACGCGAGCCAAGGGCAGGAGATTGCCGGGCTCGAGCTGGTCGAGCTGCCGATCGCCGCGCCGGTGTTCAAGGCGCTCAGCCAGCCGCTCGCAGTGCCCGGGGATGCCGTCGGGCTCTACGACGTGTTTCCCTTGGCGAGCCACCTCAAGCCCGAGTACCGCAAAATCGCCGGACAGTTTCTGGCGGCGGAAGCGCTTTGGACGATGGAGGAACAGGGCCTCCTCGGCGGTGTCCCGGTCAACGTGAAGCTCGAGGTGCCCAAGGGCTGGCAAACCGACCCGAAGGACATTCACCAACACCTCATCGGCGAAGGCGCCTTAGACCTCACCGAAAGCGGCATCGAGACGTACAAGGCCATCAAGACGGCCTGGGACGCCCCCGCCGCCCGTTGACGCCAGGGGGACTGTCCCCTTTTCTTAGTTGAGGGAATGCGGGCGCTCTAGGAGGAATGGGGCGATGGTTGCGTCGAACTGGGCGCCGTCGGCTCGGTGCATTTGATAGGTTCCGTGCATCGTTCCGCGCTCGGTCGGCAGGACCGCGCCGCTGGTGTAGCGGAAGCCCTCGCCGGGACTGAGGACCGGCTGCTCGCCGACGACGCCGGGGCCTTTGACCTCTTCGACGTCGCCGACGCCGTCGGTGATGATCCAGTGGCGGGATTGGAGCTGGACGGCTTCGCTGCCGCGGTTGGTGATCGTGATGGTGTATTCAAAGACGAAGCGCCTGGCCATGGGAAGCGATTGATCCTCGAC
>JBGUEF010000193.1:0-6540 GCA_041821485.1 Deltaproteobacteria bacterium | reverse complement strand
CGCATGGCCCGGCGCAGACTATCCCCAAGCGCGAGGGGTTTCACGCGCACGCCGTCGATGGGCCTTGGGTGAGGGTGGCTGGAAGTTCTTCTCGCGATTCTAGGGCGCGGTCTGGTAGCGCTCTCTCTTGCTGATCTTGATCGATTCGCCGCCAGAGAGCTTCGACTGGACCGTGATGTCGTTTGCAACCGCCATCTTGCCCGGAGACCATTGACTGCCGCTCCTGGCGGCGATTTTGCTCAGCGTTTCGCCACGACCGGCTTCCACGAGCCGCAAGCGATTCTCCTGCACCTCACGGAGCTCAGCTTCCGATAGCTGCTGGAAGCTCCGGGCAGTGGCTTCGAACCGCGGGCGATGTGAATTCCAGCGTGACGCCGGCGCTGCACCCAAGACCTGATACACCAGTCCGTCTTTGGCGATCCAGGCGAGGAACAGATAAATCTCCTGGCCACGGTCTACGACCCGGGCAACGCCGGTGACCGCCGGCAACTGGTTGATCTCTTCCAAGCCGCTGCGCTCGAGCAAGGGGATCTCACTGTCGAACTGAGTAGCAACTGCCATCGGATCATCCCCTTCACCGGCGACCTGCAAGGCGAGCAACGCCGACTCGTCCTCCGGGCGCGCGACGACCGCAGTCGGGGCATTGGCGTGCTCCCAGCCTGCGGGAAAGCTCATGGCGAACTCGAGCTCGGGGTGCAGGAAACGCAGGTCCAGGAACACCCCTGCCCTCGCGGACTCACCGACGACGAGGCCGTCGAGGCGCCCTACGAACGCCGAACGGTCGATGGCGATCCGATCGGTCGGCCCCACGGAGAGCGTCTCGGCGTACGCTCGGGCGTCGCGAGCACGGTCCGGCGTCGTTGGGTGAGAGTCGAAGAAGCTCCTCCGATACGGATCCCCTCCACCTTCGAGCTGCTGCTCACGCGTAAGCGCATCCATGCTGCTTGCCAGTGCAGTCGGATCCCAACCTTCCACCGCGGCGTACTGTTGTCCGAGTCGATCTGCCTCCTCCTCCTGCTTGCGGCTGTAACTCGCCATCGCGAGAGCCGCCGGAAGCTGCCCCGCTCCAGCGACCGCACTTCCAAGCGCAGGCGACACCACGGATGCTGCCGCGCCACCGATGCCCGCCAGAATCTGCAGCGGAATCCAAGGTCGACTCTTGGCCTGCCGCTGCACGGAGTGGCGTGCTGCGACGTGACCGATCTCGTGCCCCAGAACCGTCGCGAGCTCATCTTCGTTGTTCATCAGTGCGAGGAGCCCGCGTGAAACGTAGATGTACCCGCCGGGCAGCGCGAACGCGTTCGGCTCTTTCATGTCGACCACGTGGAACTCGTACTCGAGATGACTGCGCGACGAGTGCTTCGCCAGCCGCTGTCCAATGCGCGCAACGTACGCATTGAGCTCCGCGCTCCCCGCAAAGCCCATCGACTGTTCGACCTCCGCAGCGGCTTGTCGCCCCTGCTCGATCTCATCCTCCTCGCTCATCCCCCGGCGGCTACGCCCGGTTCCGGGGTTCGCTGCACAGGCAACCAAACCGACCGAGAGCGCCGCGCAAGCGAGCGTCACCGTCCATCGTGGAACGACACGCCCCTCAGGCCGCGCCTGACTGAAGTACTTCCGCCGCATCGTCCGATTCTATCCTAATCGCAGGTGCACGCAGGCGTGCCTGTGAGCAACTCGGTTTCCGAGGCGGGGAAGCAGGCAGCGGCAGCAAACAGAAGAGTAGAGACCGAGAAAATAACCAGCGTTTCTAAGCGCATACGAACACTCCAAGGGGGCAAGAAGGGGCGAAACTCAACCGAAAGCCCAAGTGCTGTCACCCCGTTGGCCGCACCGCGTCAGTACTGACGATAGCGGCGAGTCACGTGCCGTTGCCGTGCGGCGATCTGTGCTCGGCGATCTGCTTCCGTTACCCGGGGTGTGGCCTCTGGCAGCGCATCTGCGATCTCGTCAAACGGCACCAGCTTGCAAGATACGGTCGGTTGTCCGTCCGCTGGCGGCGGCTGGGGGAACGTGGTCCGAAGCGTGATGTAGCCGGAGGTGAGCTCCGTGGTGTCGAGCCAGTTCGGAACGCCCGGATCTCGGTGAGCGATCACGTAACGCAGACGATCGTCCTCGTCGCGATGGGCTTGCTCCTGGTTGATGCTGGTGAGCCGGTTCGCGTAATCGAGAGATTGGCCCCAGTAGTCGCTCAGGTGCATGCCGACGTAAACAGGCTCCTCGACGAGCTTGACTTCGGCGATCAACGCTTCGTCGGGGGCGAGATCAAACAGGCCACCACCAAACAGGTTGGTCGCCTGGCCACCCCCGGTGCTCAAACCCGCTTGCCGGGGCTGCAGAATTTCATTGCGCAGAAGATGAAACGGTCCGCGCTGAGGTGCCTTCTCGAATGGATCCAACAAAAACCCGTAGAACGCATTCCAGAATCGGATGTTACCTTTGAGCTTGTTGCCAATGTCGCGAAGCTGCGCCGCCGTTTGCGCAGCGGTGCGCGGCGCAGGATGCCGGCCTTCGTTGCCCACCCGCGTGATTTGCATGTCGAGCGAATGTTCGCGATCCCAGTCGCCAAAGATCTCGCGGACATAAAGCTTGGTCGCCCCGGCATCGGGCTTTCCCTGCTCCTCCCGAAGCGTTGAAATGAAGTTCCCCGTGTAGCCGTCAGGCTGTTTTGGCGCGAGCGTGATCTCGAACGAGCCATCCGGTTCGACCTTCATTGCCGTCGAATCGAGCATGCCCGTGAGCACACGGCTTCCGTCCCAGAGCTCGTCGAGCGTGCCGCTGTCTCCGGGCGCGACGGAATGCGCCTCGAAGATCACGTAATGAGGAGCTTGCCTTTCACTGGAAGACCGCGCGCCCCGCCAATGCGAATGGTCGTACGCGCGCCCCTCGATTCGAAACGTGCCCTGTGAATCGAGGGGCGCATAGAGGTAGAGGTTGTCCGGATTCTCGATTGTGTACTTGCAGATCGTCCACGGATGCCGCTGAAAATACGGAAACTCGGCGGTCTGTTGGAGCTCGGTCTCGATTAGACGGTAGAGCTGACCGAGCAGGTATCGATGACCCTCCGCAAGGTTTCGATCGGTCGCGATAGGTGGGTGGATCTCAGGGTCGCCCAGCATGATGCGCGCATCGTTGAGCCCCTCGATGAGCTCCGACCAGGCTTCCTCGAGTAGGGCCGCGGCATTGGGGTCCGGGTTCTCAGCCATGTTCGCTCCTTTGCTCCAAGCTGTCCTCTGCGTCCGGTGGCGCGTCCCATTTGAAGCGATCGAAGAGCTCGCGAAGGTCTTGCTTCAGCTCGGCTTCATCGATCCCGAATTCCTCTAAGCCGTAGCTATGCGATGACTGGTGTGCACGGGCGCGCCCTTGCTGGGCGTCGAGCGCCAACGACGTTGCAGGCGTCATCTCGATGTCGAGCGCCGCGTAGACCGCTTCCACCGTGGCTCTGGGTTGTGAAACGAGCTCGCGATAGTCCACGACGGTCCATTTCGTGCCGGGGTGCTTCGCCAAGGTCTCCATGGGGTAGAGATACGTGTGCACCGAGTTGGCGATGAGCGCCTCGATGCTCTGCTCGATCCGCGCCTCGCTCCACCCTTGCCCCTGCCACACTTTCTTGAGCATCTTGAGGAGGCTTGGGATCGCCTCGCGGGGGTCACGCATCATCACGACGAATCTCGCATCGGGGAACTGCTCGATCAGACTCCTGATCCGCCCCGAATACGACGGATTCTTGCTGCAGTGAATCTTGTGTGAACCTGAAAGACAAAGCTGTCGCCGAACACCGGCCGCGTAGGCGCGCATCACACTACGACGGCGTTTTTCGGGCCACTCGTCGACGTAGTACACATCAAACGCCGGCAGCCCTGGAAAGAGAGCAACCCAGGTGCTGGCAACGCAGGACGCGGTGAGCACGAAATCATCCTCTTCGGGAACGAAGAGCCCAATGTCGTGCATATCGCGGGCGTCTTCGAGCGCATCATCTTCGGCCGCGACGAGCTTCTTCTTGAAGAAGGAGCGAAAGAGCACGCGGTCGATCGTACCGATCCCGCGTAGGAGGCGCTTCTGCCAGAGCGATGGAAAGAGCAGCTCGTACAGAAGAAAGAAGTTGAAGTGCTCTGCGTCACTCACCATCAGTCGGTGGAGCAAGGTCGTCCCACTACGGGCGTGGCCCACCACGAACACCGGCTTCTCGATGCGCACGCGATGAAGCGAGGGCGAAAGCTCGTCGAGCAGGTAGAAGAGCGCCGTCACGCCTGAATACAGCGGTATGAACACGAGTGCCACGAACAAAGCCGTGAGCCGTGGACGCAAGCGTGGCTCGCTCCATACAAGCCGGAGCATCAGCCGATACAGCGTGAAATCGAAGTACAGAGCGCTCTCCTGACCTAAGAAGCCGAGCCAATCCTAACAGCGAAACCTTCGGAGGTTTGACTCGAGTCAGCTGGGTCTTCGCGGTGTGGGTCGTAAGTACCTGAAACTGTTTGCTGCGCCAGAGGCGAGCCCGTTTCCCGGGGGCTGGCTGGCGGGAACGCGATTGCCGCGATACGTAAAAAGAGAACCTAAAATGAAAACTTACCTTTACTTACTCGCGGGCATTCTCGTGGCTGTGTTCGCCGTCGGCTGCGGCGAGGTCAACTATGAACCCATCGTAGTCAACAGTCTCGAAGACCTGGCGGAGCCACCGGAGGAGGTGATCACGCTTCGCTCCGCGCTTGCCTCCGCGGCCAGTGGTCAACCGATCATCTTCGATGAGAGTCTCGATGGCGGCGTCATCGAATTATCCATCGTCGGGAACCCGCACACGATGCTCAAGGGCGAGGTGATGGGCATGCGGGAAGAGCCAAGCGGTCCCGTATCGTACTTGGTCGGCTACTTCGAGCGGGACTACGGTCGTTCGGCGCTCTACACTCGGAAGACGGTCGTTATCGACGCCTCGTCCCTTCCCTCCGGCATTACCGTCACCTGGACCGGCGGCGAGGCGAATCCGGCGCGGGTCCTGGCCGTCCGAGGCAACCTGATCTTGGTCAATGTGTCGATCACTGGCGGTTGGAGCGTTGCCGAAGAACTGCCGCCGCCCGATCCGAACGACGAAAACGGGCAGCTCTCGACGCGCGCCCGCGGCGCCGGGATCGCCGTCTGGGGAATCGCCAAACTCGAGAACTGCACGCTCTACGACAATCACGCCAGGAGGGACGCGACAGTTCCGGCCAGGTCGAGAGACGCGGGTGTCTTCGGAGGCGGCATCTACGCGGACATCGTCGACATGGATGACTGCGTGGTCAGCGGCAACTCCCTCTCCGCGTCCGGAGTTTCGGGAGGTGGAGTCTTTTCGGTCGGTGGCGCCGAGGCGCCGAGGCAGGTGTCGAAGATCCGTCGCTCCTCAATCACGGGCAACGGCATCTATGGGATCTTCACCTATGGCGGCGGTGTCTATTCCGACGGTGGCGGCATTGGCAAAGCCAAGACCTTGGCCTTGGAGAACACTACCGTTGCGAGGAATCTCGTCGCGCCGTTGCCCGGCATGCCACCGTTCATGTACGAGATCGGATACTGGCGTGGCGGCGGGGTCTACATGTCCAACGGTTCGCTGGAACTCCACGGCTGCACGATCGTCGAAAACGAGGTCCATGGAACGCCCCGCACCGACGACCTCGGCAAACCGAATCTGGCTGGCGGCGTGGTGGCGACGATCGGCAACGCGCATGCCGTGGAAAACATGGTCATCGGCCACTCGGTGATCGCTGGCAACACGGTCCACGAGACCGGCGGCGCCGAGTACGAGCAGGACATCTTCACCGGGTCCCTCTTCTACTTCAAGAGCCGGGGATTCAACCGCATCGGTGTTCTCGATTTCAGCCAGATTCTGGTTCCCGTGGGACAGAGGGACTGGCGTTCACTATGCCGCAGGCACTTTCCCAAGCAGGGTGATGAGGACGGTGCTCTCGTCGCCGACGTGCTGAACCTGGACAGTGGCGTCATGCACTCCGATTCGATTCTCTCGGCAGGCGTCGACGCCCCGGACCCTGTCGTGCTTCACTACGAGCCGCAGGGGAGCGCCCTCGATCAGTTGCCGGTCTCGGCTTACATCGTGAACGAAGTTCTTGCCGAGTACCTCATCCCAGATGGCCGCGAGAATGACTTCCTCGCGATCATGCTTGGCCGGCTGGAAGACCACTATGGCCTCGATGGTTTTGCGGCCGGGTTCACGGAAGCGTTCGAGGCGTTCCTTGGTTCCGTCGACCTGGACGACGAGGAGCCGGGGTTGCAGCCCTATCTGGATCCCTCGGGTGATCCGATTCTCACGCTGGCCGACACGCAGTGGTTCGGCCCGAGCCGCACCTGGCCCTCGTACCTCCCCAACTATCCCTACATGCACTTCTGGCATCACCTGGACACGGCGCTTCTCGGAGAGAGCATTCCCGGGATGGGGCCCGAGGTGCTCGGAGACGACGCCTGGTCCGCCCTGTTCGATTCAGGGCCCCTCGTCGAGAACCCAAGCATCGCCATGTCCGTGTGGGTTCAGCCGGCGCAGGGCTTCTCCAT
>JBGUEF010000192.1:0-6588 GCA_041821485.1 Deltaproteobacteria bacterium | reverse complement strand
ACGCCGAGTGGACCGGCTGATCCACTCGGCGAGTAGCAAGCAAGCTTCGGCCGCCAGTTGCGCTGGTAGCGGCGAATCCCCAAGCGAAAGGCAAGCATTAGAAAGAAGAAGGCGGATCGTTTCTGGCGTGACACCCCGAAGTGACGGCCAGGTTGAACGCTTACACACTAGCAACGGATTAGTCCGTTTTCAACGGATGAGATGAAAAACGGATTTCAGTTCCGGTGGAGCCGAAAAGCCGTGAAATTTCGCTTTAGTCGGGAGCTGGCAGGTGAGAGCTGCCCATGAGGAAGGTGTCCACCGCCCGCGCTGCGCCTCGGCCCTCGGCGATGCCCCAGACCACGAGGGACTGGCCTCGGCGGCAGTCGCCGGCTGCGAAGACCCCTTCGGTGCTAGTGGCGTACTTGCCGTACTCGGCCTTGAAGTTGCTGCGCGCGTCCCGTTCGAGGCTGAGTTGTTCGGCCAGTGCATCTTCGGGACCGAGGAAGCCCATGGCCAAGAAGACGAGGTCGGCTTCGAAGATCTCTTCGGAGCCCGGCACTTCGCTCATCTGCCACTTGCCCTCAGCGTCTTTCGTCCACTCGACGCGCACCGTCTCGATGCCGGCTAGGTTTCCGCTGCCGTCGTCGAGGAAGCGTTTGCTCAGAACACAGAACTCGCGGGGGTCTTTGCCGAACTTCGCTTCAGCCTCTTGGTGGCCGTAGTCCACGCGGAAGATGGCAGGCCACTCGGGCCACGGATTGCCGGGTGCACGTTCGGCCGGTGGCTTCGGCAGAAGCTCGAAGTTGACTAGCGAAGTGCAGCCGTGACGAATCGATGTGCCGATGCAGTCGGTCCCGGTGTCGCCACCACCAATGACGATCACGCGCTTGCCCTTGGCGCTGAGGTACGCTCCATCTTCGAGCTTGCTATCCATCAGGCTCTTGGTGTTCTTCAACAAGAAGTCCATCGCGAAGTAAATGCCGTTGAGGTCGCGCCCATGGATGGGCAAATCGCGCGGCCGTGTCGCGCCACATGCGAGGATCAGCGCATCGTTTTCGGTGCGAATCTTCTCCGCTTCTCTATTTACACCCACGTGCGCGTTCGTCACGAACTCCACACCTTCGGCGCGCATGATGTCGAGGCGGCGATCCACGATGCCCTTGTCGAGCTTCATGTTTGGGATGCCGTAGGTAAGCAGCCCTCCGATCCGGTCGTCGCGCTCGTAGACCGTGACGCTGTGTCCGGCGCGATTGAGCTGCTGGGCGGCGGTGAGCCCCGCGGGGCCACTGCCGATGATCGCGACCTTCTTGCCCGTCCGCTCCGTCGGAGGCTCCGGCTGAATCCAGCCTTCTTCGAAGCCCTTGTCGACGATCGCGCACTCGATGTTCTTGATGGAGACGGCTGGCTCGTTGATGCCGAGCACGCACGCGCCTTCACAAGGAGCCGGGCAAACGCGCCCGGTGAACTCGGGGAAGTTGTTCGTTTTGTGGAGACGATCCAGCGCCTCGCGCCAGCGCCCACGGTAGACCAGGTCGTTCCACTCGGGGATCAGGTTGTCGATCGGACAACCCGTTGCCGATTGGCAAAACGGAACGCCGCAATCCATGCAGCGCGCACCCTGCGTCCGAAGGTGCTTCTCCGGCACGTCGACCGTGAACTCGTTCCAGCCGGAGACTCGCTCCAGCGGGTCGCTGTACGGAATTGTTTCTCGCGGAAACTCTTTGAAACCAGTTGGCTTACCCATCGTCTTACTCCGCCGCCGGAAGGCCATGGGGTTGAGCGATCTCGGGCCCGGGAACGCCCACCGAAAGGTCGCCCGTCTCACGAAGCACACGCTTGTAGTCCGTCGGCATCACCTTCACGAACGTTCGAACGGTGTTCTCCCAGTCCTGCAGCAAACGCTCGGCAACAGCCGAGCCTGTGTACTCGAGGTGCTCTTCGATGAGCCCCTTCACAATCGCAATCTCTTCTTGGTACTCAAGCCGTTCAAGCTCGACCATGTCCTGGTTGCACTTCGCTGCGAAGTCGTCGTTCTTGTCGAGCACGTACGCGACGCCACCGCTCATGCCTGCCCCGAAGTTGCGTCCTGTGTCTCCCAGGATCAGCGCTCGACCACCGGTCATGTATTCACATGCGTGATCACCGACGCCTTCGATCACGGCCCATGCGCCCGAGTTGCGAACGCAGAAGCGCTCCGCTGCACGGCCCCGGAAGAATGCCTTGCCCTCCACCGCCCCGTACAGGACGACATTGCCGATGATCACGTTCTCGGCGGGGACGAAGGTCGCCTTCTTGGACGGGTAGACGATGATCTTTCCGCCCGACAAGCCCTTGCCTACGTAATCGTTCGCATCGCCTTCGAGCTCGAGGGTGACGCCCTTGGCGAGCCAGGCGCCAAAGCTCTGCCCGGCGGAACCTTCGAACTTGAAGCGCACCGTTTCGTCGGGGAGCAGATCCTCCCCCCAGACCTTGGCGATCTCGTGACTGAGCATGGTGCCAACGGTGCGGTTGGTGTTCTTGATCTTGAGCTCACCCCGAACCTGCTTGCCATCCGTGATGGCCGGCTGGGCCAGCTCGATCAGCCGGTTGTCGAGCGCCTTGTCGAGGCCGTGGTCCTGCGGCTTGGTGCAGTACACCTCGGTGACCGCGTTCTTCTTCTTGGCAGGCGTGAGGATCGGCTTGAGATCGATGCCCTGCGCCTTCCAGTGGACGATAGCGTCGGCGGTGTCGAGCATGTCGACGCGGCCGACCATCTCTCTGAAGGTGCGGAACCCAAGCGACGCCATGATCTCGCGGGCCTCCTCGGCGACCATGAACAGGTAGTTCATGACGTGCTCCGGCTTGCCCTTGAATTTCTTGCGAAGATCCGGGTCCTGGGTGGCGATGCCGACGGGACAGGTGTTGAGATGGCACTTGCGCATCATGATGCAGCCCATCGCGATGAGCGGCGCGGTGCTCAAGCCGATCTCTTCGGCGCCCAGCAGGGCCCCGATGACGACGTCACGGCCGGTCTTCATTTGGCCGTCGGTCTGCAAGACGACACGGCTTCGAAGGTCGTTCATGACCAGTGTCTGGTGCGTTTCGGAAATGCCGAGCTCCCACGGAAGGCCGGCATGCTTGATCGACGTGAGTGGCGAGGCACCGGTGCCACCGTCGTGGCCACTGATGAGAATGTGATCGGCGTGTGCCTTCGAGACGCCGGCCGCAATCGTGCCGACACCCACCTCACTGACCAGCTTGACGCTGATACGGGCCGACGGATTGCTGTTCTTGAGGTCGTAGATCAGCTGGGAGAGATCCTCGATGGAGTAGATGTCGTGGTGCGGGGGCGGGCTGATCAATCCAACGCCCGGGGTCGAATGACGGACCGACGCGATCTTCCGGTCGACCTTTCGGCCGGGAAGCTCACCGCCCTCGCCGGGCTTGGCGCCCTGGGCCATCTTGATTTGGATCTCGTCCGCGTTGGTGAGGTAGTTGATCGTCACACCGAAGCGCCCCGACGCGACCTGCTTGATCGCCGAACGCATAGGATTTCTCGCACCGTTCGATAGAGGCAGGTAGCGCTCCGGGTCCTCGCCGCCCTCGCCGGTGTTCGACTTGCCGCCAAGCTCGTTCATCGCGATGGCGAGAGTCGAGTGCGCCTCCGTGGAAATCGAACCGAAGCTCATCGCTCCCGTCGCGAATCGCTTCACGATCTCGCTCGCCGGCTCGACCTCGCTCAAAGGAATGCTCTGCCCCTTTTTGAAGCGCATCAGGCCGCGGAGCGTGCACCGGTCGCGCGCGCTGTTGTTCGCATGCTCGGCAAAGCGTCTGTATGCATCGCTGCTGTTCGCGCGCGCCGCCACCTGGAGGTTGGCGATCGTCTCCGGGTTCCACATGTGCCGTTCGCCGTTGGCGCGCCATTGAAACTGCCCGTCATTCGGAAGCATGGGAAGCCGCGCTTCTTCCTCGTCGGGGTAACCGAGCGCGTGGCGTTCGACGAGCTCCTCCGCAATTACGTTGAAGCCGATGCCTTGAATGCGACTTGCAGTCCCGGCGAAGCAGAGGTCGATGACGGAGCTGTTGAGCCCGACGGCCTCGAAGATCTGGGCGCCCTTGTAGGACTGGAGCGTCGAAATCCCCATTTTGGCGAAGACTTTGAGCATCCCCTTTGCGACGGCCTTGCGATAGCCCGCAACGATGCTGTCGTCGTCTGGGAAAGTCTCGGCATCGAGGGTGCCGAGGCGGCGCTCCTGCCACAGCGCTTCGAACGCCAGGTAAGGGTTGATCGCGTCCGCGCCGTAGCCGACGAGACAGCAATGATGGTGCACCTCGCGCGCCTCGCCGGTTGCGACGACGATTCCGACCCGGGTGCGCTTCTCGGTCGCCACTAGGTGGTGGTGGGCCGCGCCGGTTGCCAGGAGCGCGCTCATCGGGATGCGGTCTTTGGCTGCAGCACGGTCGGTCAGCAGGATGAGGCTGTACCCGTCGTCGACGGCCTGCTCTGCCTCCTGCCGGATGCGCTGGAGCGCAGGCTCGAGGCCCTCCGCGCCCTCGCTTCGGGGCCAGGTGATGTCGATGAGCTTGGTGCGCCAGCCGCGCTCGTCGATCGTCTTGAGCGACCTGACCTCTTCATTGCTCAAGATGGGGTGCGGAATACGAAGCCGGTGCGCGTGCTCCGGCGTCGTCGTGAGCAGGTTCTTCTCTGGCCCGATGTAGCACTCGACCCCCATGATCACTTCCTCACGGATCGAGTCGATAGGCGGGTTGGTAACCTGTGCGAAGAGCTGCTTGAAGTAGTCGTAGGTGAGCCGCGGTTGGTCGCTCAGAACCGCGAGCGCCGAGTCGTTGCCCATGGAGCCAACCGGATCGCGCTTCTGCTCGATCATCGGCCGCAACATGAACTGCATCGTCTCGGTGGTGTAACCAAAAGACTGCATGCGTGACAGAAGCGTGTCGGGGTCGAACCCATGCGCGGCGCCGTCCACGGGAAGCTCCAGCAGCTTCAGTCGCTGCTCGTTCAGCCACTCGCCGTACGGACGTTGCGACGCGATGTCCTTCTTGAGCTCGAGGTCGGGAATCATGCGCCCCTGTTCGAAGTCGATGAGGAACATGCGACCGGGCTGGAGACGGCCTTTGTGTTTCACGGTTTCTGGAGGAACAGGAAGGACGCCAACCTCCGACGCCATGATCACGCGGTCGTCGTGGGTCAGGTAGTAGCGACTCGGACGAAGGCCGTTTCGGTCGAGAGTCGCGCCGATGACCGTACCATCGGTGAAGGCGATCGAGGCCGGACCATCCCAGGGCTCCATGAGGCACGAGTGGTACTCGTAGAAGTCGCGCTTGGCCTGAGACATGTGCTCGTGCTTCTGCCAGGCCTCGGGGATCATCATCATGGCGGCCTCGGGCATCGTGCGCCCGTTCATGTACAGAAACTCGAGGACGTTATCGAGCGTGCCAGAATCCGAGAGCCCGGGCTCCGCGACGGGAAAAAGCTTGCGCAAATCATCGCCGAAGAGCTCGCCCTCGACGACGCCCTGGCGCGAATGCATCGCGTTCTTGTTGCCGCGAAGGGTATTAATCTCGCCATTGTGGCTGAGGCAGCGAAGCGGCTGCGCGCGCTCCCAGGTTGGAAATGTGTTCGTTGCAAAACGCGAGTGCACCATCGCGAGATGGGTCTGGTAGTCCGGGTCGGTGAGGTCTCCGTAGAACGGAAGCACCTGCTCGCATGCGAGCATGCCTTTGTAGATGATCGTCCGGCTCGACAACGAGCAGGCGTAGAGCATCGATCGCTGCTTCAGGCTCTCGTCGACGCGTAGCGGGCTCGCGGAGCTCTTTCGAATTACGTACAACTGCCGCTCGAAGGCGTCCTGATCGAGCCCGTCGGCCGCGCCGATGAAGAGCTGCTCGATGCGCGGCGCGCTCTCGAGCGCGGTCGGCCCAAGATTGGCGCCGTCCGGATCGGTAGGCACGACACGCCAGCCGAGGAAGCGTTGCCCCTGCGCTTCGACCGCCTTCAGGAACGCGGCCTTGCAATACGCGCGCTCCTCGTCGTCGGTTGGTAGAAAGATGTTGCCGACGCCGTACTTGCCCGGCTCGGGAAGGTCTATGCCGAGCTCCTCTTTGGCCGCCCGACGCAAGAGCTTGTCCGGGACAGCGGTGAGCATCCCCGCACCGTCGCCGGTGTTCGTCTCAGAACCGCGAGCGCCGCGGTGGTCCATGTTGCAGAGGATGCGATTCGCGTCCTTGACGATCTGGTGGGACGCGACGCCCTTGATCTGAGCAACGAAACCGACGCCGCACGCGTCCTTCTCGTTCGCGGGGTCGTAGAGACCGTGTTTTTCGGGGAGTCCGTACTGCATGTTCACGTGGTCTATCGGGGGTGAGAATTAACCCTTTGAAAAAGGGGACTGTCCCCTATTTGGAGGGGTTAAGGGGCTTGGGGTTCGGGGGCTGGGCGCCGGGGGCGTTTGCGGCGGCGCGTATCGGATTCGGGCTCGCCGGGGGGAAGGGCGATTTCTACCCTCTCGGTGTGGGTCGACAGCACCACCATGGTTTCCGTGCTGGCAACCCCTTCCATGGACCGGATGCGGCTAATCAGCTGCTCGAGATCTCTGGTGTTCTGGG
>JBGUEF010000191.1:0-6593 GCA_041821485.1 Deltaproteobacteria bacterium | reverse complement strand
TCCTGATCGCATAGTGGACGCGATGTCGATTGGGCTCGTGGAGCACCGCGGTCCACGTGGTTTTCGCCCAGGCTTTGCCAACGAGAAAGGGCGCCGAGGAGTATTCGTCGAACACCGTGCCTTGCTCTACCCGTTCTTTAGGACAATGCACCAGATCGCATTTCCACCCGGGAATCCATTTGTACTCCTCGACCGGACAAGCCAGGGGGAACACCGAATCCACGGGCGCAGCAATCCGCGTTTCGTAGTCGACCTGCACGGAATCAGAAGCAGCCATTCCACACACCCGCAGGCATCTTACCACGAGTCTGCTTGATTGTTGGCGTGGAAACCAAACCGGGGGACTCAAGCCAGGCTCATCGTCGCGGGACGGTAGCGAATCACGGCTGCCCTGCTAACCGCCTCACCGCCCGACGCACCTGGGTAGCGGTGTCGTGAAGCTCTAGGTTCAAACGGTGGTAGTGCGACCGGTCACCGACGCCCTCTCGAATGGCGAGCTTGAGGGCGACCGTGCTTCATTTGGTCGAGCCCTTGCCTTCTGCGATGTCGCAACCCGACATCGGTCCATCTCCGGCCTGATCTTCTCCTGGAGAGCCTTCCGTAGCTCGGGCCTTCGTTCCCAAAGTCAGAACCAAACCCGCAAGCTCCATGGCGCGACGAACGGCGAACTCTGGCGGCGCATCGAGAAGTCGCTGCGCCAGGTGCACCAGCTCACACCGCAACGTGAGCGTCGCGAAGTCATGCAGTGCCCCAGCTTGGCTGGGTTTCTGACCAGGGTTCTCACTTGATAGCCCGCATTCAAGGCTTTCTCGAGCAGCACCGTCCCGAGGAATCCCTAGAGCCGAGCATCGCGATCTTCATGTTCCAAGCCTGGGTCTGTGCAGTCATTTGTGCAATTCCGAGCGCTGCGGAGGACGTCCGTTGACAACGCCATTGATACCGGAAGACTGCCTTCGTCATGAGGCACTTCGCTCAGCCAATGCTCCTGGCACTGTTCTCCGCCCTCTTGGCTGCGTGCGGTGGAGAGGCGGCGCCACGACTGGAGGAAATTCCCATGAACGAGGTCTCAGTCGACGGGATACGCATCCGGTACATCGAAAAGGGAGAGGGAACGCCGTTGGTGTTGGTTCACGGAATCCCGACGTCCTCGTTTCTATGGCGCGACATGATCGAGGAGCTCTCCTCGTATGGCCGCGTCATCGCGCCCGATCTCCCCGGATTTGGTCTCTCCGACCCTCCGCCCAACGGGGACTATTCGATCTCCGGATACGCCGGCCTTCTGGAATCATTTCTCGACTCCCTTTCGATCACGGAGGCCACTCTGGTCTGCCACGACTTCGGTGGCCCCATCACCGTCACCTACGCTTTGCGGAACCCCGACAAGTACGAACGACTCGTCATCCTCAATACGTTCCTCGGCACGGATCTCCCCGACTGGGGCCTCTTGCCCAAGCTAGCGAGCATCCGACCCGTCGGAGAGATCTTGATGAAGCTGGGTGGCAAGTGGATCACGCGAGCTGGTCTGGAAGCGGGCGTCGTCGACAAGTCGCGGATTTCGAACGAGGTTTTCCACCGGTACTACATGGCCGACGGAAGCCCCGACAAGGTGAACGAGACCTACCTGGGCACCCTCCGAGCCGACTCTACGAAAGATTTGAAGTTCATCGAGGACAACCTGCACACGATCGACAAGCCCACGTTGATCATTTGGGCGGAAGAGGATTCCTATCTTCCGCTTCGCCTCGGCGAGCGAATCCACGAACACATCGAAGGATCAAGCTTCAAAACGCTACCGGCATGCGGTCACTTCCTGCAGGAGGACGAACCGGAGCAAGTCACGAAGCTGATCATCGAGTTTCTCGACAGATGAGCGGCAAGACCCTCCTCCTTCGCGATGGTCGAGAACTCGCCTATGCCGAGTATGGCGACCCCGATGGGTGTCCCGTGATGCTGTTCCACGGGAATCCATCTTCAAGACTTTCCTGGGGGCTCATTCCCGGCTCTCCGTTCCGCCCCCACGTACGACTCATCGCGCCGGATCGCCCGGGCTTTGGTCGCTCGGATTTCCGGCCGGGTCGCCGGCTGCTCGACTGGCCGGACGATGTCTGCGAGTTGGCGGACGCGCTCGAACTCAATCGCTTTGCCGTTCTGGGCGTGTCGGGGGGAGGCCCCGCGACCCTCGCTTGCGCCTGGAAGATCCCTGAGCGGCTGACCGCGGTTGGTGTGGTCAGTAGCCCGTGTCCCACGGACGTGCCCGGCGTCACCGAGAAAATGAGCCGAACCAACCGGACGCTATTCTTGCTCGCACAGCACGCGCCAGCATTGGTCAGGCTCAACATGGCCTTTCTCGCCTATCTTGCCCGAAGGGACCGTCTCCTCGAACGGCTGGTCTACAAGATGGCGGATGTCGACAAGGCCATGGTTGAACGACGAGAGATACGGCAATACCTCGCGGTAGGCTTTGCCGAAGCCCTGAGGCAAGGAGGAGCTGGCTCGGCGCACGAGCTCGTGATCAACCACGGTCGACCATGGGGCTTTGCGCTGGAGGATATCGAAATCAGGGTGCACCTCTGGCAGGGCGAAGAGGACCCAAGCGTTCCGCCCGCGATGGGCCGATATCTCGCCCAGACCATTCCCAACTGCAAAGCGACCTTCATTCCGGGTGCCGGACACCTATGGATCCTGGACCACGTTGGGGACGTCCTCGACGCATTGGTCCCTGAGCGCAAGGATGCTGGCGAAAGCTAGCCCGTTTTTGGTTGGGCCGATGCTTGCTAGTCTCGGGGGCATGCGGATTCTGGTCTATGGCGGCGGACACATCGGCAGTCTCTACGCCGGCCTTTTGAGCCATGCCGGACACGAGGTGTCGATTCTTGCCCGAGGCGAGCGTCTCGCGACAATCCGCGAGGTTGGCATCGAGCTCGAGGACTTTGCTATCGCGATGGCGAGGCGATCCCATGGTAGCTCGAAGCAGGCGGCCAACTCTGCGCACCCTCGCCTATCGCTGTGAGAGCATCCACGCCAGAATCGGTCGATCGAAGTGAGAACCGCTGTTCTTTCGTGTGAGGCGGACCGCTGCAACGACCGCCTTTTCGTTCGCTCAAATCACCCGCAGTACCCCCCACGCCTGACGCAACCGCTCCGACAAGAAATCGATGGAGTCGAAGTTTGGGACACGTGTCCGAAGTTGATCCTCCAACCCGGACTCACTGGGGTTTAGGCAGGTCTCATGATCGGGATGCGCCCGCGTAATCGCTACTGAATCATGCGAAACAAGGTGGTCTGACGACGGTTCGATTCCCACCGCCTCCACTGTTTCGGTCGCGCGGCTTAGGCCGCACCCATCGGAAGCGAGTATAGGAGACGCTCGCTAAGCCGGCTTGGCCTGGCTCTCGCGGTCGTGTGCGGCGACCTTCCGCGCGCGTTTCGCAGCCTCGGCGAATCGCTTGGCCTCTTCGAGCCACGCGAGTCGCTGGGCGGGCGTGAGTTGAAGCCAGGCTATGCGCTGCTCCTCCTCGCGGAGCTTCCAGCCGCGTTTATCCGCCGTCGTCAGCATCGTCTACCGACTTCGCACCATGGACTCGGCAGACCGATCATTCAACGAATCACGACGCGAAGCAGCGCGTCCCGCAGCGGCCTCGGCAGCGCCCCCGACGCGCGCGCCATCGCCGCCAGCCAGCGCGGAAACACGATCTCCGCAGGGGCTCGCTCCAAGCCCTCGAGAATGCGCTCCGCCGCCTCGTCGGGCTCCATCAGCCCGGGCATCGGGTGCGTCGTCGTCGCCACCATGCGCGTGCGCACGAAGCCCGCGCGGACGTTGGTGACGCGGACCCCAGTGCCCGTGAGGTCGATGCGGAGGCACTCCATCAACATGTCTAGCCCCGCCTTGGGCGCACAGTACGCCGCGCTCGCGGGGAGCGGTCCGTATGACGCGAGAGAGCTCACCGCAACGAGGTGACCGCGCCCGCGTGAGACCATCGCGGGCAACGCCGCCGTGAGCGTCGCCGCCGCGCCCACAAAATTGATTTCAATCGCGTCGCCGAGAGCCTCCCACGTCCACGGCGCGACACCTTCGCGCGCGCCGACGCCCGCGTTGGCGACGATGAGCTCGAAGCGATGCGCGTCGTCGAGCGCGCGAATGCGCTCGACGGTGCGCACGGTGTCCGCGACGTCGAGCTCTTGGACGAGACATCGACCACCGTCGCGACGAATCTCCTCTGCGAGCGCTTTGAGCCCGGCTTCATGGCGGGCGCACGCAACCACGGCGCAGCCGCTGCGTGCGAGCGCGAGCGCGAGGCTGCGTCCGATGCCAGAGGAAGCACCCGTCACCAATGCGCTCACATACCGATTCCGCATCTTGTCCCGCTACCTCGTGAAATCCACAGCTCGACAGAGTGTGGATTGTCGTGCGATCGCCCTCAACATGCGCGACTTCGTCCGAGCCACATGACTTCCGCCACGCGGTGACGACAATGGCATCCACCACGCCCGATCTGCCGGGGATCGCGCTTGCTCGAACTCGTCCGCCCCTCTTCGGGAGAAATGCGGTCCTTGAACGAGGAGTGCGAATGCAGACTTCCATCTCGAAGCATCATGCGGTACTTCCGGGAGTTCGAGGTTTTATGGATCGAATGAGCCCGCTGGATGCGTCGTTTCTCCACATCGAGAATGACGTGAACCACATGCACATCGCCTCGGTTGCGATCTTCGAAGGGCCCCCGCCGCCCTACGAGGACATCGTTCACATGATCACATCGAAGCTTCACAAGGTGCCACGCTATCGGCAGCGGGTGCACTTCGTACCGCTCGCGGCTGGTCGGCCTATGTGGGTCGACGACCCCCACTTCAACATCGGGTACCACATCCGGCATACCGCACTGCCACCTCCTGGTGGCCACGATGAGCTGCGCAATCTCGTGGGGCGTGTCATGGCGCAGCAACTCGACCGGCACAAACCACTCTGGGAGATCTGGATCGCTGAGGGGCTAGAAGGCGGACGTTGGGCGATGTTGTCGAAGACCCATCACTGCATGGTCGACGGCGTATCGGGCACGGATCTTCTTGCCGTCGTCATGGACTCGAGCCCGACGCCAAAACGCGAGGAACCACAGCCCTGGACCCCTGAAGACCAACCGACCGGTACGGACCTCGTCCGTAACGCCCTCTTCGAGCGCAGCGTGAGTCCCCGTGAGCAATTGCGTACGGTTCGCGCAGCGTTGCGCACCCCACGTCGGATCGGGAAGCGGATGCGCGACGTGGCAATGGGGCTCACCACGTTCTCCTCGTTTGTCGGCAAAGACGTGGAGTCGTCCCTGAATGGTCCAATTGGTCCGCATCGTCGCTGGACCTGGGCGGAGACCACGCTCGACAAGATCAAGCAGATCCGTGCCTTGCACGGAGGAACGGTCAACGACGTGGTGCTCTCCGCGATCACCAAGGGCTTTCGCGATCTTCTGATCTCGCGTGGGGAGCCGGTCGACAACTCCGTCGTGCGAACCTTGGTGCCCGTCTCGGTTAGAACCGAGGGCGAACGGGGGACTTACAACAATCGCGTGTCCGCCATGTTCGCAGAGCTTCCCGTCGGCCTGGTCGACCCTGTGGCGAGACTGGCTTCAATTGGGGAGCAGATGAAGGGACTCAAGGAACACAAGCAGGCAGTCGCCGCGGAAGCCTTGACGTCACTTCAGGGGTTCACGCCTCCGCTGCTGCTCGCCCTGGGTGGGCGTCTATTTGCCCGCGCACCCCAGCGCTCAGTCCAGACAGTCACGACGAACGTGCCCGGTCCCCAACGGCCGATGTACGCGGCTGGGCGACGAATGGTAGCCGCCTATCCCTACGTGCCCCTTGCGGGTTGGGTCAGGATCGGGATCGCGATTTTCTCCTACGCCGGTCAACTCAACTTTGGGATCACCGGCGATTGGGAAACCACGTCGGATATCGAGGTGTTGGCCGACGGGATCGAGGAAGGGATCGGCGAGCTGCTCGAGCGAAGCCGCAGAGCCGCCGCCGCCGCAGCACCTGCCCAGTAGCCACGACGCGGGACATCAACGAAACTGAAGGTCTGGCGAGTTTCCGATCGAGCTCCCTCGGTAGAAGCGCGCCGCGAGGCCGTCAACCTCGAAGGGTTTCCAATCGTCAGGACGCTGGCGCAAGCGGTCAGCGACCGCGTGCAACACGAACGGGTTGTAGCCCAAGCCGAAGTGGCTTCCAGGCTGTGCCTCCTCAGAACCTAGTCGACCGCACAATCGTTGACGTTTCCACGCTCGGGGTCAAGCTAGCCGTGAAGAGCGCAAGGAGATGTCATGACAAGTCCACTCCATCAGTTTGTAACGAGGCTCACCAAGAGCAACGTCTTCAGCCGAGCAATCGAGTATTTGCCGGAGGAGGTGCGCGATGCCCTGCAGTATTTTGCCACCGACGAAAAGCCGAGCTTGATTGGGGAGCATAGGAAAAACGAACGCCCTGTCTGCGCCACGAGCCACGCGACATAACGATTAGTTCTGCCCCCGCCATTTTTAAACGGCTACGCAGCAATCACCGCCTCCAGCGGCACCCCGAATTCGACCGGACAACGCTGTGCGTAACGGGCCCCC
>JBGUEF010000190.1:0-6716 GCA_041821485.1 Deltaproteobacteria bacterium | reverse complement strand
AGCGCGCCAAAACACAGCCTGCCGTCCGTGCTGAGGACCGTGATGTTCAGACCGGAGCCGTGCTGTATGGGGCCGAGTGGGTAGAGCTGCCGAAGCCGTGCTCCGCCGAAGTAGAGCGGGACGGGCGATCCAGCGATGTTCGAGACGACCAGGTTCCACATCGGAGGGATTCGCTCCGCGATCAATGAGTAACGCCCGAAGATCTCCGCAAGAACCAGCGGCGTGGAGATATTGGTCAAGATGTCGGCGATGTGTTTCAGCGCGCCGGCGCCGCCACCCCCGCCGCTGCCTTTCTTTCCCGTTCGCGTGGCTGAGTGGATCGCCCTCAGCCGTTCCACCGGATCTTCGATGTCCACTGGCAAGCGCACCCGCATCACGGTGACGCGGTTGCCTTCGCCCTGGTCACCTTCGGCTCGCAGTGAAACCGGGACCACCGCCACGAGTGGCCGCTCGGGCAAGCCGCCGTTCGAAAGCAACCACGAGCGCACGCTGGCGCAGGATGCAGCTAGGACGACGTCGTTGACCGTAGCGCCGAGGGCGTGGCCTATGCTTTTGACGTCTTCGAGCGGCACGTCACACAGGCCAACAGCACGATTGGCCGTCAACGCGCGGTTGAACGCCGTCGATGGCGCTTCGAAAAGCCCGGGCTTGTCGGCCCGGTCCTCGTTGGCGGGCGCGTCGCTCTTCTTGCCACGGCCTCGGAGCCCGGAGACGACTCCGGTTGCTGCAGTCGCCACCCGCCGCGGCTTGCCGAGCAGCGTGCGAACCGTGTCGGCCATGAGCCACGGGGTCGTCGGCTCCGGATCGGGAACCCAGGGCTCCTCCGGAAGGGGAACGTCGCCGTGCGGCTCCGTCGAGAACAACTGGCCCATCAGCGCGGCGCCCCGGCCACCATCCATCGTTGCGTGGTGCACCTTGGTGACGATGGCGATCTTTCCATCTTCGAGCCCTTCGATGACCGCAAGCTCCCAGAGGGGCTTGTCTCGCGCGAGGCAGCCGCTTGCGAGCTCGCCGACCAGCGCATCGAGCTCGTGGCGTCCGCCGGGCGCCGGCAGGACATGGTGCGACATGTGCTTGGCGAGGTCGAAGTCAGGGTCCTCGAGCCAATACGGATCCCCGATCTTGAGCGGTCCCTGAACCAACTTCCGTCGAAATGGCGGTATCAGGTGGAGGCGCTCCTCGAGCGCACCGCGAACGAGCTCCATCGCGGAAATCTCGGAGTCACCGAGTGGCTCGACGAGCAAGATCCCCATGGTGTGCATGGGCATCTCCTCCGTCTCCACATAGAACATGCCTGCATCGAGGCTGGATACGGGAATCATCGGGTCCTTCCTTGCGGGACGGCTGAATTCGTAACACAAATCGCCGCGGAAGCTGGCGCGGTCCCGGGCCTGGTCTCGGTCCCGACTCCCGGCCTCGGCCCCGGAACTGGCCCCGGAATCCGCCTCGGCCCCGGATTTCCAGCCGCTTGACTCCCCCAACCCACGCGCTAAACCCGGGCCTCTCCGCTCCTCCGCCGCGGTCGCCGCTGGCTTGGGAGCTTCAAGCGAGGACAGTCAAATGCCCAAAATGAAAACAAAGCGTGCTGCCGCGAAGCGGTTCAAGGCCACGGGTGGGGGGCGGATTCGTCGTTCCACGGCTGGCAAGCAGCACATCATGCGTGGCAAGTCCGCCAATCGGCTTCGGAAGCTCAAGAAGAACTCCATGGTCGATCCCAGCGACGAAGCACGCATTCGGCGTTTGGTTCCTTACGAACTCTAAGACTTCTAAGGAGAACACAAATGCCTAGAGTAAAACGAGGCTTCAAAGCCCGACGTCGTCGCAATCGCCTGCTCAAGCACGCGAAGGGTTACTATGGCGCACGCCGCAAGGCCTTTCACGTTGCGATCGAACAGGTTCACAATGCCTGGGAGGATGCCTACCGGCATCGCCGCACCAAGAAGCGTGAGTTCCGCCGCCTTTGGATCGCGCGGATCAATGCCGCGTCGCGCACCAACGGCCTGAACTACAGCCAGTTCATCGCGGGCCTCAAGCGCTCGAACATCGAGCTCGACCGCAAGGTGCTCGCCGAGATTGCGATTGCCGATCCAGGTGGTTTCAAAGCTGTCGTCGACGCCATCGATTAAGACGCTCCGGACGCGCAATGGCAGAGCCTGATGCGGTTCAGACGTTCGAGGATGGGCTTGCCGAAATCCGCGGTGCCTACGCAGAGGCCCTACGTGCTGCGGGTGACGAACCCGAGCTCCGACTGATCAACGCGCGTTACGTCGGGCCGCAAGGGGAGCTCACCAAGCTCCTCAAGTTCATGCCGAAGTTGCCGGGTGACCGGCGGCGCGAGCTCGGGCAAGCAGCCAATGCGCTGAAGCAAGAGATTCAGGAAGCGTTCGACGGTGCCCTCCTGGGCATCCATCGCGGCGCTCGCGAAGCGGAGCTCACTGGCCCCGCGCTCGACGTGACTTTGCCGGGCCGCTGGCAGATGCCGGGCCGGCTCCATCCCATCACGCGCGTTCGCAACGAGGTGCTCGACATCTTCGTTTCGCTCGGGTTCGACATCGCCGACGGCCCCGAGGTCGAGCTCTATGAAAACTGCTTCGACAAGCTCGGCTTCCCCCCGGACCACCCTGCTACCGACGAGCACGACACGTTTTTCATCCAGGGCAACCGCCCGTCGGACACGGAAAGCGTGCTTCTACGTACCCAGACATCGACGATTCAGATCCGCGAGATGATGAAGCGACAACCCCCGCTCGCGATCGTGTCCCCGGGCGCCGTGTACCGGCGTGATGACGACGCTACTCACTCTCCGATGTTCTTCCAGCTCGAAGGCTTCCTCGTCGATGAAGACGTCACGTTTGCGGAGCTCAAAGGTGTTCTGACGCTTTTCCTTCGCCGCCTCTTCGACGAGCACATCGCCGTTCGCTTTCGCGCTAGCTATTTTCCGTTCGTCGAACCCGGCGGCGAGGTCGACATGAGCTGTGTCTTCTGTCGCGCGTGGGAAGGCGATCGCGCGCGCACCGCCGAGTGCCGCGTCTGCAAGGGCACCGGATGGATGGAGATCCTCGGCTGCGGCATGATTCACCCGGTCGTATTCGAGAACGTCGGATACGATCCGGAGAAGTACACCGGCTTTGCGTTTGGCATGGGGCTCGACCGCATCGCCATGCTCAAGTACGGCATTCCCAACATCAAACTCCTCTACGAGAACGACGTTCGGTTCTTGTCGCAGTTCTAGGAAAGACGATGCTGGTTTCATTTCGGTGGTTGCAAGAGCTCTGTCCCGTCGACGCGGATGTCGCCGAGGTCGCCCACCGCATTTCGCTCGCCGGCCTCGAAGTCGAGGCGATGGACGAAAAGGGCAGCAACCTCTCTGGTGTCGTGATCGCGGAGGTTCGCGCCAAGAGCCCGCATCCCAAGAAGGACAAACTGACGCTCGTCACAGTCTTCGACGGCGAAGACGAGCACGAGGTCGTCTGCGGGGCACCGAACGTGCCGGAGCCGGGCGGCCGGATCTTGTTCGCCCGATCGGGCGCCGTGTTACCGAATGGGATCGAGATCGCCCCGCGCAAGGTCGGCGGCGTCGAGTCCAACGGGATGATCTGCAGCGAGGCCGAGCTCGAGATCGGCACGGACGCCGAGGGGATCTTCGTCGTCGACTCGGACACCGGTGCACTTCCGGGAACCAGCGTGGCGGACGCACTCGACCTGCACGACGTCATTCTCGACATCGGCCTCACGCCCAATCGCCCCGATTGCCTGGGCCACGTCGGAATCGCCCGGGAAATCGGGGTTCTTTTCGGGGTAGGCTACACCCCCCGGAAGGCAGCCGGGCCGCAACGGACCTTTGCTGCCGGCGGCTCGTTTCAGTCCGCCGAGCCGACCAGCAGGCTCACCCCACTCTGGGATACCGAGAGCGAGACGATCGACACCCCGGAGCTGCCCGCGATCTCGATCGAGATCGCCAATGGCGATCGCTGCCCGCGGTACGGCGCCGCCCTCGTGTCGGGTGTCAAAGTGGCTCGATCGCCATTCTGGCTTCGGTACCGGCTGCACAATCTCGGCCTTCGCGCCCTGTCGAACGTCGTCGACGCGACCAATCTGATTCTGCTCGAGTGGGGCCATCCGATTCATGGCTTCGACCTCGCGAGGTTGGGCGGATCCAAAGTCGTCGTTCGCCTCGCGTCCGAGGGCGAGAAGATGGCGACCCTCGATGGCGTCGAACGTACCTTCACCGCTGACGACCTTTTGATCTGTGACGGCAATGGCCCAGTCGCCGTAGCCGGCGTCATGGGTGGCCTTGACACCGAGATTCGAGAAGAGACCGAGAACGTCCTCATCGAGTGTGCGTACTTCGACCCGAGGTCGATTCGACGTACGTCCCGACGCCTCGGCCTACTCACCGACTCGAGCCATCGGTTCGAGCGTGGCGTGGATCCGGAAGCCATCCCGCGAGTTCTTGCCAGCGCCGCGTCCCTCATCGCAGAGCTTGGCGGCGGAGCTGCTGCGTCGACTGCGATCGATCGCGTTGCGATCGCGTACGAGCCGAAGACGATTGGCTTGCGTCCCGCGCGAGCGTCGCAGCTACTTGGTACGCCGGTGTCGAAGGACGAAAGCCTCGGAATCCTCCAGTCTCTGGGATGTCGCATCGTCGAGCAGAGCGACGATGCGATCACCGCCGAAGCCCCGAGCTGGAGGCCGGACCTCAGACGCGAGGTCGACCTCATCGAAGAGGTTGCACGCGTCCGTGGCTACGAGGAGATCCCGACCGCCGTCCCCCGCGTTCACCCCTCTGAAACGGGCACTGCGAGCCTCCTCAAGTTCGTGGATGCGATGCGTGACGCAGCCGTCACATCGGGCCTGTATGAAGCCGTAAATTACGGGTTTTTGTCGCTGGACGACCTCCGCAACGCGCGGGTGTCCACCGATGCCGTCCCACTCGCGAACCCGCTCTCCGAAGAGCGCGCGGTCATGCGGACTTCGTTGTTGCCGGGGCTCACTGCAGCCGCGACGCGTGCGCAGCGTCACGGTGCGACCGAAGTCAGGCTCTTCGAGCTTGCGCGGACATTTCACCCAAGTGACGACGTGCTTCCCCGAGAAGACACCGTCCTTGCGATCGCTTTGGCAGGCCAGCGCTCGGGTTGGATCGGCGGCGAGCAGTCCTTCGATCTGTACGACGGGAAGGGTGTCATCCAGGCGATCGTCGATCGCGTGTTCGGTCAAGCACCCGAGCTCGCGCCCGGCAAGGTGCCGGGCTTCCTGCACCCGAAGCGGTCTGCCATCGTGACACTCGCCTCGCGCCCGATCGGTTTCGTCGGAGAGATGCATCCCGACGTTGCCGACGACCTAGGGCTCATCGGTCGAGTGATCTATGCCGAGCTCGACGTCCCCGGCCTCCACGCGCTGTCCGAAGAGCTCGGCCCGAAGCAAGCGCGCGGCCTGCCTAAGTTCCCAGCGGTGGCGCGCGACATCGCCATGCTCGTTCGCGATCAGTTCAGCGCGGGCGAAATCGCGGATGCGCTTCGCGAGGCTTCCAATGGGTTGGCCGAGTCGGTCAGGCTGTTCGACCTGTACCGGGGCGATCAGATCCCGGACGGGCATCGCAGTCTTGCGTTCCGAGTGACGTACCGAGACTCCGAAGCGACGCTGACCGACAAACGGGTCGACAAAGTCCATGCATCACTCGCGAGACTCGCGAGCGATCGTTTCGAAGCGACCATCCGCTAGCGATTCCTCGGCATGTGTGAGAATACGCACCTTTCTGTCTTTGACCTCGTGCCAAACCCTTGAGATTCAAACCGATTTGTGGTTCTCTCCCGCTTACCGGGCCTGTGGAGGAATAGACCGAATGACCAAAGCCGAAATCATCGATGCCGTCTACGAGAAGGTCGGGGGCTTCTCGAAGAAGGAGGCGGCGGAGGTCGTCGAAGCCGTCTTCGATACGATGAAAGACGTTTTGGCCGAAGGGGAGAAGATCAAGATCTCGGGGTTCGGAAACTTCGTGGTGCGCGCCAAGAAAGAGCGCATCGGCCGAAACCCACAGACGGGCGCCCCAATTCCGATCAGCGCGCGGCGCGTGCTGACGTTCAAGCCCAGCCAAGTACTCAAAACAGTGCTCAACCCAAACCGTACCGACGAGGACGGCGTGGGTTCGCACGAAAGCATCTAGCAAAGACGCAAGGGCTCGAGCAATGACACGGCGCACTCAACTGCCTGACAAGTTGTTCTTCAAAATTGGCGAGGTCGCGGACATCGTTGGCGTCAAGCCACATGCGCTCCGCTACTGGGAAACCGAGTTTCCCGCGCTGCGTCCCAAGAAAACTCGCGGCGCCCATCGCCAGTACAGTCGCCGGGATGTCGAGCTTGCGATGCTGATTCGCCAGCTCCTCCACGACGAGGGGTACACGATTCCTGGTGCTCGTAAGCGTATCCGGGACTTGGGCCGTCATCAGCGAAGCAGCCCTCCCGAGCCTCGTGCGCAGCGCGAGGTCGGGCTGCGCGCTGAGCTTCTAGGTCTCCGTCAACAGCTCTCCGAGCTGCTCGACGAGCTCACCGAGGCGGACAGCCAACCCGTGCACGCCCAGCCGTTGCAGGTGACGGTCCACAAAGTGGTCCCGGTCACGGTCAGCCGCGGTCCTGAGGCCTGAGCCGTCCCCTGCGGGGCTTTTCAGCCTCCGTGCGTCTGCTTTCGGCTTGCTTTTGGTTTGCGTTCAGGACGTGCT
>JBGUEF010000189.1:0-6720 GCA_041821485.1 Deltaproteobacteria bacterium | reverse complement strand
GAGCACGTGCGTCGGGAGCCGTTCTCCGGTGATGCAGTTTACGTACTCCTATGTTCTCGTCGTCGGCTGAATCCGGTTGTTACGTATTGGACTGTGCTGATTGCGATCGTCGTTAGGATTGCGACGCCGAGCATTCGTAGGACGATGATGTGCGGCTGACCTAGCCAGGCGTGGGTGATGGCGAGAAGAATGAACAGGATCTGGAAGACGGTGTTTAGTTTGCTTGCGCCGGTGGGCTCGCCGTGAATGGGGGCCACGGTTAGCTGGTAGATGATCGTGCCGCTGATGATGAGGATGTCCCTGCCCACGACGACTGCTGAGAACCAGACCGGCACCAAGCCAATCCAGGCCAGAGTCACGAAGGCCGCGAACATCAACAGCTTGTCGGCCGCCGGGTCGAGGAGGCCACCGAGGCGCGTGCGCCAGTCGAAGCGCCTCGCCAGGTAGCCGTCCAAGGCGTCAGAGAGCCCGGCAATCAAGATCAGAGCTAGGGCGAGCCCGTAGCGTTGCTCCCGTAGGGCCCAAACGATCGGCGCCACCAGAATGATGCGCGCGACGCAAATCAGATTCGGGATGTACTTGAGCTTCACCGCAGGAGCGCAGATCGTGTCAGACCTCCATCGCGCCGTCGACCGCTCGGAATTTGTCCCGTGCCGTGCGGTGTTTGGTGTAATACTCCCTGGCGAGACGCCCTGGAGGACCTTTGCCGAACGCATACATATCCGGAACTGGCTTCTACGTCCCTGACGACGTCGTCACCAACGAGGAGCTAGCGACGCGCTACGGGGTGGACACAACCGACGAATGGATCGTGCAGCGCACCGGCATCGAGGCGCGGCGATTCGCGGCCGAGGGTGTTGGCACTTCCGACCTAGCCGTCCCGGCCGTAGAAATGGCGCTGCAAAGGGCTGGGCTCGCGAAGACCGACATCGGGATGATCATCTTTGCGACCCTTTCCCCCGATCATTGTTTTCCAGGGTCGGGTGTCTACCTCCAGACCAAGCTTGGGCTGACCGATGACGACGTGAACCATTTCGTTGGGTGCCTCGACGTCCGAAACCAGTGCTCGGGCTTCCTGTATGGGCTTGCGACTGCCACGTCCATGGTGCAGTGCGGCGCTGTCGACAACGTCGTAGTAGTTGGCGCCGAGGTCCATTCTGCGGCGCTTGACCTTTCGACGAGCGGGCGGGACGTCGCCTCGTTGTTCGGCGACGGTGCGGGCGTGGTGATCGTCAGCGCGACGGATGAGGACCGCGGTGTTCGGAGTTGGCACCTGGGCGCCGATGGGCGCCATGCCGACGCGCTCTCTCAGAAAGTGTGGGACATCAGCAAGCGTCCGTTCATTCCTCTCAACGAGGAGGGCGTCGGCCAGGTCGAGCCCAGCTTCATGTGGGCCCACATGGAGGGGCGGCTCGTCTTCAAGAACGCCGTCGAGCGCATGATCGGCGCCCTGATGAAGGAGTTCCAAAAGCAGAGCCTGACGCTAGACGACGTCGATCTGTTTTTCTTCCACCAGGCGAACCTGAGGATCAATCAGTACGTCGCCAAGAAACTGGGGCTGCCCGATGACAAGCTCTTTCACAACATCGAACGCTACGGCAATACCACCGCAGCCACCATTCCGATCATGCTTGCCGAAGCGCAGGGAGAAGGCCGGCTCGAGCGGGGCATGAAGATCGCGACCGTGGCGTTCGGCTCTGGCTTCACCTGGGGTGCCGCGATCATCGACTGGTAGCCGACCTCTCAGCCTTCTGGGAGGTCGGGGTGCTCGGGATCGAACACGTCGGGCTCGAGGTAGATCATGCATTCGATCGTGACCGCCTCGCGGACGCGGCGTTCGGCTCGATTGATCGCGCCGGCAACGCCCGCCGTGTCGAGACCAGGCCGGAGTTGAACCTTGGCCGCGACCAGAAGCTCGTCCGGCCCAATGTGCTGGGTGCGCATATGCAGCAGGCGGCTAACGTCCTCGGTCCCCTCGATGGCCTCGACGATCGTCTTCCGCATCGGTGCTAACGCCGACTCTCCGATCAAGAGACTCTTCATTTCGAATACGAGCACGGTGGCGATCACCACCAGAAGCACGCCAATGGCGATGGTTCCGTAAGCATCCCAGCGAGAGTCACCGGTGACGGCGGCGATCGATATCCCCGTGAGTGCAAGAGTGAGACCCGTGAGCGCTCCGAAGTCTTCCAGCAGCACGACCGGCAGCTCCGGGGTGCGCGAATGGCGAATGAACTCCCACCAGGTGGATCTCCGCTTGAGCGGGCGCGATGCTTTCACTGCCGTTCGGAAGGAATAGCCTTCCAGGAAGATGCCGAGGACTAGAATGCCGATGGCCCAATGGACGTTGGAGACCTCGTGGCTCCCCTCACCGAGCTTGTGCCACCCCTCATAGATGGCGAAGAGCCCACCAAGTGTAAAAAGCACGAGCGCAACGATGAACGACCAGAAGTAACGCTCCCGCCCGAACCCGAACGGGTGGTCCGGCGTTGCATCCTTTGCGGCCCGCCGGCTTCCTAGGAGCAAGAGGGCCTGGTTCGCCGTATCGGCGACCGAGTGAATCGCCTCGGCCAGCATCGACGAGGACGAGGTGAACGCGTAGCCGACAAACTTCGCGATCGCGATACTGAGATTCGCGAACAAGGCCGCGACAATCGCCTTGGTAGAACCAGATGCCATGGGGCGAGGCTATGTGATATTCATTGTGTGTGCGAGCTGACTGTGTGACGGAAACGAATGCCGTGACGGCGGTGTGTGATGACGTCCTCGGCACATCCGACGCCGTCGAGATCGCCCGACTGATCCGGACCGGTGAGATCCAGGCGAGTGAGGCCGTCGACGCCGCCATCGCGCGTGCAGAGCGGGTGAACCCGTTGCTCAACGCGATCGCCACGCCCTTGTTCGAGTCCGCGCGTCAGCAGGTTCAACGCCCGTGCGATGGGGCCTTTGCCGGTGTGCCGTCATTCATCAAGGACAACGAGCCCGTTGCCGGGTCCCCCGCCTTGCACGGATCGCGAGGAATTCCGAGAAAGCCGGCCGAAAAGAGCTCTCCCTTCGCCAAGCAGTTTCTCTCGCTCGGTCTGATCAACCTCGGCAAGACCACCATGCCCGAGTTCGGTCTCACCGGAACCACCGAAGCGCTGGTCTATGGGCCAACCCACAATCCCTGGAAGCCGGGGTTTTCTCCGGGCGGGTCGTCCGGTGGCTCCGCTGCGCTGGTCGCGGCAGGGGTCGTTCCGATTGCGCATGGCAACGATGGGGGAGGGTCGATTCGGATTCCTGCGTCTTGCTGTGGCCTGGTCGGGCTGAAACCGTCGCGCGGTCGACTCGTCGAGGTGGAGGGCTCGGAGCTTTTCCCGGTGAAAATCGTTCACCAAGGGATGCTGAGCCGAACTGTCCGCGACACTGCGGTCTTCTTCCACGCCGCCGAGCGTTACTACCGAAATCCGAAGCTGCCCGAGATCGGTTCGGTGACACGACCCGGTAGGCGTTTGCGAATAGGGTTCTTCACCGAGCTCGATGAGAACACGCCCTCCCACCCCGATTGCGTCGCAGCGGTAGCCGACGCAGCCAAACTCTGCGAGTCCCTCGGGCATTCAGTCGAAGAAGTGCCACGCCCGTTCGATGACGGCTTTCTCGAAGACTTCTTCTTGTTCTGGGCGATGCTGGGTTTCGCGGCCACTCGGTTCGGTACGCGGCTCGTCGACCCGGACTTCGACAGGACCAAGGTCGAGGAGTTCACCGAGGGGCTCGCGCGCTACTTCAAGGAGAACGCGAGCGCGGCTCCCATGGCTATTTTTCGTTTGAGGAAATTTGCCCGTAAATATGCTCGTGGCTTCGACGACTACGACGTCCTCATGAACCCCACCGCGACCATGCCGCCGCCGGAGCACGGTTACATCGGGCCAGAAGTTCCATTCGACACATTGCTCGAGCGTACGAAGTGGTTCATCCCGTTCACACCGACACAGAACGTCTCCGGTGGCCCGGCCATCTCGCTACCCTTGGGCCGAAGCAAAGAGGGGCTCCCTCTCGGCGTGCAGTTCGCCTCGGCACTGGGTGGCGAACGAACGCTTCTCGAGCTCGCATTCGAAATCGAAGCCGCTGCGCCTTGGCCTAGCCTAGTGTGGTAAGTGTTCGCTCATGAGCGTTCACGACTTCATCCGCGCCCGCTTCGTCCGGACAGCGTACGCTGAGCCGGTCGACATCACCGGCAAGACGATGATCGTCACTGGGGCGAGTCCAGGTTCTCTCGGGTTCGAGACGGCTCGGACCCTTGCCTCGTGGGGAGCTTCGGTCGTGATCACGACGCGCTCGAACCCCGACGCTGCCGCCGATGCGCTGCGGGCGCGGTTGCAGTACGCCGAAGCGCGCCAGAGAGTCTACGCGCACGAGCTCGACCTTGCGTACAGCGATTCAGTAGCGAGCTTCGTTCGATGGCTTGTCGAAAACCACGGGGACAGGCTCGATGCGTTGATCAACAATGCCGGGATCCACTTGGACTTGCTGTCTCGCTGGAAAGAGCCTCGCCTCACAGACGACGGCTTCGAGATTCACTGGCGGACGAACTATCTGGGCAGCGCGCATCTCACACATCTGTTGCTTCCGCTGCTCGAGAAAACGGGCCGGGCGACCGGCGACGCACGCGTCGTCAACGTGGTCTCGCACCTGCACGTGAAGGGATCGAACGACGACCTGTTTGGAAGAACGAGGCCGTACGATTCCTGGGCAGCCTATGGCAACTCCAAGCTCGCGCTCATGCATATGACCCGCGAGCTTCAACGTCGCTATGCTGAGCAGTCTCACCTGCAGGCGTACTGTCTGCACCCGGGGTCGGTCTTCACCAAGGTGGCCGACAAGGGGCTCGAAGGGACGGGCATGATCGAGAAGGCACGCAATGCGCTGTCACCCGTCGAAGCCTTTTTCCTCAAGACACCCGAAGAGGGCGCCCAGACCCAGATTCACTGCGCGACGTACCCCCGGCTGCCTGGAGGGCTCTACTACGAGGAATGCCAAGCTGCCGACGCCGGCACGGACGTCGAGGATACGGAGGTCGCGGCTCGCCTTTGGGTCGAAACGGAAACCTGGGTAGGGACTTAGGGACACGGGGGGGGGTGAGCCGCCAGCACGTCGGCGAGTATCGCCGGCTCGTCGGCGATGATCGCCGTAGAGCCCTTGGCGATCTGCTCCTCCATCAAGTCCGCGATCTGCTCGTCCGTCAGGTCGGCGGTATCCACCACCAACACGTTGACCTGTAGGTCTGCATCGCGGGCGCTCTTGACTATGTCGTCCGACACCGAGGGGCCTGGATGGATCGCGTCTTGTTTCAGCTCGAGGGCCTGCTCTACCTCAGGCTCTCCCGTTTCATCGGACACGATCGCAGAGTAGTACCCGGGCCGTTCGGTCTTGACGAGGGCGGAGGCTGCTGCATCGAGGGACGAGAAAATGGTTCGAGCTTGGCCACCGATTAGGGTGACCTCCTCGAGGGCCGCCGGCACGAGCTGCTCCCGCCCCGTCGTCTCGGTCAGGCAGGGGGCTTCGAACACCTTCAACTGAAGGTTGATGAGTGCGGTGCCATCGACCGCGCTGTAGACCTCGAGTAAGCTCGGTGGCGGCTCCTCCGTGGGGGCCCCTGCGCCGTCGAGTAGCCGGCAGGCCTGGATTTCGTTGAGCGTCATTGCGCTCACGCAACCCGTGCAGTTCGTGGTTCGATCGAGCGTGTCGTCGTGCATCACGACGATCTTGCCGTCCTGGGTGATCGCGGCATCGAGCTGCACGCCGTCCGCACCTTCCTTCATGGCCGCCAAGAAAGAAGAGATCGAGTTCTCAGGAAACGGATGGCCCTCTCGAGTCGGCCCGGTGCCGCGGTAGCCGATGTTCGCCGAGCACCTGTCGTTGAAGACACGCACGGCGAAGATGCGCACTCGCACTTCGTCCCTGGGCGCCGTCCCCAAGCAAAGGTTTCGCGCGGCCCACTCGGCTTCGCAGGCCGTGGCATCGCAACTGGCCTCAGTGACGCAGTCGTAATAGGCGTGCGTTTCGTCCGGGCAGACGACGTTCAGGGTTTGCGTGATCAGCCGCTCACAGTTCGATGACTCAGAGCAGGCTGCGACCACGCAGTACTCGGTCGCCAGTGGGTCGATCGGTGCCGGACCCGACGACGACTTGCAGGCCAACGCAAACACCAGCAACCCAACAGACACACCCCGAATCATGAAACCTCCACCGGCACCCATTGCGAGACTAGCCTAGGATTGGGGAACCGTCTCGTGCATTTCGAGATCGGAGACGTGCACATACCAGGGCGCCCGCGAGCCAAAGAAGACGCTGAACGCCGGCGTGAGCCCCGGGTCGTCGTCCAGACCCCCAGCGCCGACGACCATTACCTTTCCGTTTTTGGTCAGCCACGGCATCGCCGAGCCGCAGTCCGTGCAGAACGCTGTGCTCCAATATTTCGCCGTCGGCAGCTCGAAGCGTTGGACATTGCTCTCCCCACGCTCCCAGCCGAATTGGCTCACTGGAACGAAGATATTGGCCACATTGGAAGAGCCGGTTTTCTTCCGGCACCGGCTGCAATGGCAATACTGAAAACCCCGGAACGGGCCTTCGATACGGAAGGCAACGGCGCCGCACACACAAGAGCCTCGAATCGCTTCACCCATCGTCGTCGCTCCATCCTCGCGAAGGCCACGAGGATGCGGTCGAACGCCAACCGTTGCC
>JBGUEF010000188.1:0-6747 GCA_041821485.1 Deltaproteobacteria bacterium | reverse complement strand
CGAATTGAATCTGACGGCGTAGGTCTTGTGCCAGCGGGCCGTGGTCTCCGGCCGCAAGGTGAAGACGCTCGAGGGCGCGGGAGGCTCTCAGGACGATCTCCGGATTGTCGCGCTCGAACCGAACGAGCTGCTGGTAGATTCGCTCCGCGTGCTCGGGCTCCGGCTCGGACACGTCCCAAAGCTCGGCCAACTCCAAGAGGAGCTCGGTCTTGACGAAGTCGTCGCCCACCGTAGCGAGTCCCCCATCGAGAAGCTCGGCGCGTTGCCTATGGCGGCCGAGCTTCGACGCCAGCCGCGCCAAGTCCGAGCGCGCACTGCCATCGGCAACATCCTCACGCACCGCTCGCGCGTACGCGTCGAACGCGATCTCGTCGTCATGAAGCCTGGTCTCGCTCAGCTCGCCGATGCGGCTCAGGTGTGCCGCACGAGAGGCCGGATCGGTGAGGTCCTCCAGCTGGACCTCCAACACTTTGGCGAGTTCGCCCCATGCGCCTTGCGACTCGAAAATCGGCTGCAGGATCGAGGCGACGCGCTGCCGCTCCTCGCGGTTCTCCATGAGCCGTTCGAGGCCCTCCTGCGCGCGCAGGTGCGTTGGGCTCGACTCCAACACAAGCTCGTAGTGGTCGACCGCATCTGGGACGCGCTCCAAACGCGTCTCGTAAATGTTCGCGAGCTCATGGGCGAGATCGACCGCCTCTTGGCCCGTCGCCTCGTCCAGATCACGGCGAAGCAGCTCGGCAAGCTCCGGCCAGCGCTTGAGGCGCCCATACAAGCGCTGCAGCGCGCGCCGCGATGGCGTATGCGTCGGGTCGAGCTCGAGAGCCTGCTCGTAACTCGAAATCGCGTGCTTGGGCTCGTCGAGGATCTCCTCGAAGAGGAAGCACAGCTGCAGCAGCAAATCGAGCTTGGCGCCCGCGTCGGTGGTGGCCCCGATCCGCTGCTGATAAAGCGCCCGAAGATCATCCCATTGCTCATGCTTGGTGTACAGCTGCTTCAACGCCGCGAATGCGACCGCATCGCCGGGCTCGGCTTCTAGGACGTGGCGGTGAAAGCGCGCTGCATCTTCAGGAAGGCCCAGGACCACGTCGTGCAGCTCCGCGGCACGCCGAGAGAGCGCCAGCTTTGCCTCGTCGTGCACATCGCCCGCGTCGATCACGAGCACCAACGCCTTGGCCAAGGCCTCGTGCTGGCTCGCAGCCTCCGCCACGCCCCCCAGACGTTCGAGGAGGTCCAAGTCGTTAGGGTTGTCGATGAACGCCGACTCGAGCGCCGTGTAGGCCCCCATCGCGTCGCCGAGCTCCGAAGCGGCAAGGTCGGCCACGCGCAGCTGGAGCGTTCGCCGTTCGTCCGCGTCTTCGGTTTGCTCGAGCCGGCCTCGCAGGAGCCCAGCAAGCTTCTCGAAGTGGCCGCGCTTCGCATAGGCAGGTTCGAGGAGATCGATCGCTTCGACCCCGACACCTTCGCCCTCGGCAGACAGCGCTTCGAGACCCGCGATGGCGACCTCGTTCCGGCCGTCGAGCGCCAGCGCACTGCGGTAGCACTCGAGTGCGCCGGGGGCGTCCTCGAGATAGATGCGCCGCAGGTCCGCAAGCTGCAGGTAGACCGCAAGCCGATCGTCGTCCCCCACCTTCGACTGCAGTCGGCGTTCGAGGGCCGCGTCGAGTCGATCCCACTGCTTGAGCTGCTGCGAAAGACGCTCGACGGCGCGCAGCGCGTCCACATCGTGCGGGTTGCTCTCGAGGATCTTCCAATGGCGCTCGGCGGCCGCAGGAAGGTCGCCGAGCTGCTCCTCTTCGACCTGGGCCACCTCATTGAGGAGAACCCACTCCTCGGCCGGGTCGGTCACGCCCTGAAGGCGGCGCTGATAGAGCGAACGCAAGTCTGCGAATCGGCGCTCCGCCCGATACAGCCGATCAAGCACGGCCATCGCTTCGGCGTCGTCGGGCTCCACCTCGAGGATCGCCTCGAGCTGCCGAATCGATTCCTCGGATTCCCCGAGCCGTTCGCCAGCAATGGCGGCGATGCGCCGCTGCAAATCCAGCCGCTCGGCGCCCGGAATGGACGCGTTGTCCACACGGTCGCGGAAGAGCGCAACGAGATCTGCATACGCGCCTGCCGCCTCTGCAGACTCCTCGAGCCCCGCGACGACGTCGGGATCAGAGGGCGCCAGCAGGTACCCCCGCGTTGCCCAGCCGAGCGACGACTCCGGATCACGAAGCCGGTTCAGGTAGACGCTGCGCAGCAACGCCACCCGCTTCAGCCGCACGTCGATGTCCTCGTCGCGGCCGGAGCCGTTCACGATGATCTCGAGCATGCGGGCGTACTCCGGCCACTTGTGGTCCCTCTCGTAGATCGGCAGAAGCCCCGTTGCCGCCTCGACGTTGGTGGGATCAGCGGCAATCGCGCGCTCGTCATACCTGGCCGCGCGATGCGGCTCGCCGAGGTGCTCGCGGTACACCTGCGCCGTACGGAGGCTGAGCTGCACGATCAGCTCGGGCTCCTCGGCTCGCTCCGCGGCCTGGCCGACCACTTCGGCAAAGCCGGCCCAGTCGTCGCTCTCGCGATGAAGCGCCTCTAGAGATTCCCAATCACGGGCGGCGACGTACGCGTCCTTCAGCATTCGCCGAACTCGACTGTTGCCCGAGTCGAGCTCGAGTACGCGTTCCCACACCTCGATGGCGTCGGCAGGACGCGCGAGCCGCTCCATGAAAACGACCCCGAGGCGTTGGAGTTGCTCGAGCTGGTCGGAATCGCTCACCGCAACCTCGGCGCGGGTCGTGAGGACGTCGGCTAGCGTCTCCCAGTCTTTCTCGCGCTCGGCCAGATTCTCGAGCGTATCGAGCGCCGACACCGTTTCCGGCGCCTCCGCCAGAATCTCTTTCCAGAGCCTTATCGCAGCGGCGTTCTGATGGAGACGCTCCGTGCAGAGCTCTGCCATTTCGATCTTCTTCTCGAGGCGAGCCGCAGGATCACTCGCGAGCTCGGCCTCACGACCGAGCACCCCGTACAAGGCATCCCACTTACGCTTCTTCGTGTAGATGTCCTTCAACTCCGCCAGTGCTGCGACGTGGTCCGGCTGCAAACGGATAACGCGCTCGAGCGGCTCCGTCGCCTGATTCAAATTGCCAAATCGCTCGGTCCAGAGTCCCGCGATACGCAGGTACAGCTCCACCTTCTCTTCGGGTTCGGCGGCGATCTCAGCCTGGCGATCGAGAACGTGAATGAGCTCATTCCACCGTCCAGCCCCTTCGTAGAGCTGCGACAAAGAGGTCAACGCTTCTGCGTCGTAGGGAGACAGCGCCTGGATCTCGCTGTACACCTGGATGAGCATGGAATCGAGTTGGAGCGCATCACGGTAGATCGGAATCAGATCGCGGAGCAGCCGCAGCTTCTCTTCCTTGGAGTCGGTCGACAGTGCTTCAATCTCACCTCGAATCGACTCGGACAACGCATTCCACTTGCCGCTGTGTTGGTACAACTGCTGAAGGGCGGCCCGCGCGTCGAGATCGCCGGGCGCCAGCCGCTCGACGAGCTTCCAGGCTTCCAGGGCGCGCTCCGGCCGGTCCGCCTTCTGGGCCCGATGTCCGAGCTCCCGCGCCAGTACGAGTTGGCGGTCGGCGTCAGTCGTAGTGCGAAGCGCATCGCCGAGGATCATGAGCCAACGGCCGTCTGCGTCCTCGTCGCCGATCCGCGCGCGATAGAAATCCAAGACGCCAGGATGAGCCGCGTCGATTTTGCGCAGGCGAGCAAAGAAGGGCTCAGCGGACTCTGGGTCCTCGCGAAAGCGCCAATGAACCATCGCGAGCTGGAGCAGCATGCCCTTTTCAGCCTCCAGCTTCTGCCGGGATCGAAGCGCGCTCTCGTACATCTCGGCTAGATCGTCCCAGGCCTCGAGCTCAGTGAAATGCTGGACCAGGGCGCCGAGCGCTTCATCGTCGGTCGGTGAGAACGTCAAGACCTTGCGATACGCATCCGCCGCGCCCTCGGCGTCTTCAATCGAGCGCCGCAGTACGCGCGCGGCCTGCAACCAGGCGCTCGCTTTCTCATCGCGCGTGCGTGCCGCATTGGCCGCGCGAATGAACACCGACGCGACGTCTTCCCATCGATCACGCGCACGAAGGCTCAGTGCATACTGACGGGCAGTGGCCATGTGCGAAGGATCGGCGGCTAGTGCCTCGTCGAAGATCGCGTCAGTTTCCTCGACGGTCGCATCACCGCCGTACTGCCACATCAACGATGCGGCGCGGGTCAGCAACGAGGTCTTGAGCCGGGGGTCGGTGGCATCGCGAGCCTCTTCGATGAAGCGGCGCGCGAGCTCGGCCCACTTCTCTTCGACCTGCTGAATCTGGTCGACCGCTTGCGCGACTTCCGGGTCATCGGAATCGAGTCCACCGAGCCTCTCGTACGCGTCGAGGGCTCCCCGGTCGTCCATGAGCTCCTCGCGCCGCACGCGCCCGAGCTCCTTGACGAGCACCTTCTGGAAATCGGGGTCATCGCTCACCAGCTCCGACTCGAGCTCCATCAGCCAGGAAGCGGCCAGGAACTCCCCGCGACGCTCGTGCCCACCACGTGCGGCCTCGATCAAACGAAGCGGGTCTTGCCCGTCATTTGCAGGCTCCGGGCTCTTGAGCAGACCTCGCAAACCATCGACGAGCTGAGTGTCATACGGGTTCTCCAGCAGGAGCCCGAGGTAGTTCGCCACCGTCAGCTCAGACATCTGTGATCCTGCTCGCTGACTCGGAAGGATTTTTGCACCCTTCGGTGATCTCATGAAACCCCCAAAAGCAAAAGGATCCTGCGACCTAAGCTCCCCATTGCGCAGGCGCCTTAGATGTTAGCGGTCACGAGATTGGAACGGCAAGCCCGGAATTCAAAGAAATCCGAGCGAACACGGAGGTTGGTGAGATCGCTCTCAGAAGACCATGATGGCGCCGGCCCAGGTCATGGCGCCATAGGTGACCAGGCTGACGGCCAGGTGGGCGGTCGCGAGCCCCCGAAGGGCCTTGTAGTCGTTGGCCCGATCGAGGCCGAACCATTCGGAATTGGCCGAGGCGATGCCGAGGCCGATTTGCGCGATCATGCCTGCAAAGGTGACCCAGCGGAGCACCTTGTGGGTTCGCAATTTCCTGGCGAAATCGCTGTTGCCCTCACTGACCCCGAGCGGGTCAGGCATGGCGAAGGAGAGCCCAAAGGTCGTGAAATAGGCGGCGGAAGTGGCCGCGATCAGGGTCGCATGGGCGATCGGCACGCCGCTGCACGCATCTTGCGTGAAGATCGCACTGCCCTGGACGCAGGGATTGGTCGCCTGGCTCTGCCACCAGCCGTACTGGTTGTGGAACTGAATGAAGCCCGACACGACCGACAGGGTCATCAGCGACCAGGTGCTGATGCCGAACCACTTGTGGACCTTCTTGATCTTGTTGCGCTTCTTGATGAGCTCGGCGGTGGTTGGTTCTTTCGGTTCCTCGAGCTCAGTAGACACTTCGACGGCCAAAACGACGCCCGGGTCCACCAGGACAGCGGGTGCTTCGAGCATCGAAGCATCGATATGCAGGGTCATGCCGAACAAGGGCGCGGTAAGCATCAAAGCCGTCAAGGTCCCCATCGCGGGCGGAGTATCTACCAAAACTCCTTCCGGGGCTAGGCATCTGCGGCTAGATCAAGGTTATGGCGCCTGCTTCAAAGCTCCCCGCCCGCGTGTCCGTGTACGAGGTGTCCCCGAGAGACGGGCTGCAGAACGAAAGCGCTCAGGTAGCGACTCACGCTAAGGTCAGGCTCGTCGATGCGCTGGTCGATGCGGGTATCAGCCGAATCGAGGTCGGTAGCTTCGTCGCGTCGAAGTGGGTCCCTCAAATGGCCGACGCGGATGAGGTGTGCCGGATGATCGAGCGCCGGCCCGGCGTCACCTATGCTGGCCTGTGCCCCAATGAGCGGGGCCTCGAACGCGCCCTCGCCGCCAAGGTCGACGAGATCGCGGTCTTCGTGAGCGCGAGCGAGACGCACAACTCGAAGAACGTCAACAAGACGATCGCGCAGACGCTCGAGGCCTTCGAGCCGGTCATCGGGCCCGCGGTGACGCACGGGCTGAAGGTTCGCGGGTACGTTTCGACAATGTGGGGTTGCCCCTACGAAGGGGACGTCGACCCGAAGCGCGGTCTGGAGCTCGCGAAGCACCTGCTGGATGCAGGCTGCTATCAGGTCTCGCTCGGCGACACGATCGGCGTGGGCACTCCAGTCCAGACTCAGCAGATCTTGGATCTCTTCATCGCTGAGCTTCCCGTCGAACAGATCGCGCTGCACCTGCACGACACGCGTGGGACCGCCCTCGCCAATGTTCTCGTCGGCCTGCAAGCGGGCATCACGACGTTCGACGCCTCGGTAGCGGGCCTCGGAGGCTGTCCCTATGCGCCGGGTGCGGCAGGCAACCTCGCAACCGAAGACCTGGTCTACACCCTGCAGGGGATGGGGATCGAAACCGGAATCGACCTCGAAAAATTGTGGCAGGCGGGCCAGGTCGCCGAGGCCATTGTAGGGCGCGAGCTGCCGGGTAAAGTGCACCGTGCCGGCGTACGCTCGCTGGCGAAGTAAGGGAACGACGTGCCAGTTCAAGACCTCCTCGAATACATCGACGCCTCGCCCACCCCATTCCACGCGGTCGCCGAAACCGTCACTCGATTGGACGCCCACGGGTATCGCCCGCTCGATGAAGCGGAGCCGTGGAAGATCAGCGCCGGCGACAAGGTGTAC